>JALHSW010000285.1 GCA_022865365.1 Acidimicrobiia bacterium
CGGTTCTCGAGGCTGCCGCCGTAGGTGTCGGTGCGCTGGTTGTACTTCGGAGTGAGGAACTGGTGCAGGAGATAGCCGTGCGCGCTCTGGACCTCGATGCCGTCGAACCCGCCGGCCACCGCGTTCTTCGCGCACCGGACGTGGTAGTCGATCGACTCCGCGATGTCGCGGGCGTCCATTGCCTTGGGCGCTTCCATGTGGTCGGGCGCCACCGACGGTGCGATCGCGACCTCCTTCGACCAGTTGCCGAGCATCATCGCCCCGGAGTGCGTGAGCTGGATGAACGCGGCCGCGCCGTGCTCATGCACCTGGCTCGTGAGCTGGATGTAGTGGGGGATCGACTCCGGGTCCCAGCCGTTGGCGTTGTTGGGCATCTTGTAGGCGGTGTTGGGCGACACCGAGGTCTCCCCGGCGATCACCGCGGCGACGCCGCCCTGGGCCCGCTCGGCCAGGTAGCGCCCATAGCGGCGGCCGTAGAAGCCGGGCTCGCCCCAGACCGGGTTCGGCTCGGTGAACATCGTGAAGTGCGCCCCGAAGAGGATCCGGTTGCGCAGCTCGATCGGGCCGACCTGCAGCGGCTCGAAGAGGTGGGGGAACGGCGTCATGGGAGAGCAGGTTGCCACACCGGCACTCGGGGCGGCAGGCTGGACGTCATGACCACGCCTGATCCCGCCCCCTCCGCCGATAGCGCCTCCGGCACCGAGACCGTCGACGATCCCTTTGCCGCGTTCGACGCGGCGGCCGGGATCGGCCAGGTCGACGACATCCACCCGGTCTTCCACCAGATGCGCTCGGAGTCGCCCGTGCACGTCGGCAACTTCGCCAGCCGCTTCGGGTTCGAGGATGTGTTTGGCGACGCGATGGCGGGTGAGTCCGGGACCCCGCACGCAGTGCTCTCCTTCGACGCCGTGCAGCAGGTGCTCAAGGACGGTGCAACCTTCTCGTCGTCCGGGTACGCCGACACGATGGGTGCGCTCATGGGCCACTCGATCCTCGAGATGGACGAACCCGAGCACCACCAGTACCGATCGCTCCTCCAGCAAGCGTTCACCCGCAAGGCGATGGAGCGCTGGGAGCGCGACCTCGTCGTCCCCGTGGTGAACGGGCTCATCGACGTGTTCGTCGAGCGGGGGAGCGCCGACCTCGTCAAGGAGCTGTTCTTCCCGTTCCCGGTCACGGTGATCGCCGGGATGCTCGGCCTCCCTACCGAGGACCTTCCCGAGTTCCACCGGAAAGCGGTCGAGCTGATCACGATCATCACCGACATCGAGACCGGACTGAACGCGTCGATCTGGCTCCACGAGTACTTCTCCAGGGTCATCGCCGAGCGCCGCGCCGATCCACGGGAGGACGTGATCAGCGTCCTCACCCAGGCCGAGCTCGACGGACAACGCCTCGACGACGAGGAGATCATCGCCTTCCTGCGCTTGCTCCTCCCTGCCGGCGCCGAGACCACCTACCGGTCGTCGAGCAACCTGATGTTCGGGCTGCTGAGCAACCCCGACCAGCTCGCCGCGCTGCGCGCAGACCGGGCGCAGATGCCGCAGGCGATCGAGGAGGGGATCCGCTGGGAGCCGCCGCTCACCGGGATCGGGCGCACCGCGATGCGCGACGTCGAGGTCGAAGGAGTGTTGATCCCGGCCGGATCGACGGTCCAGGTCGAGATGGGCGCGGCCAACCGCGACCCCGCCCGCTGGGATCGACCCGACGAGTTCGACATCCACCGGGAGCCGCAGCAGCATATGGGCTTCGCGTTCGGCGTCCACATGTGCCTGGGCATCCACCTCGCGCGGATGGAGACGACCGTGGCGATCAACGCGGTGCTCGACCGGCTGCCCGACGTCCGGCTCGACCCGACGGCCGACGACGTTCGCATCTCGGGTCTCGCGTTCCGAGCACCCCCGGCGCTCCCCGTGATCTTCGGCGAGTCGTAGCTCCCAGAGGCGTTGGTCAGTCCTCGATCCCATACAGGCGGTGGGGGTTGTCCCAGAGGATCGCCCGCTTCTCGGCGTCGCTCAGATCGCCCCGTGCCGCGAAGTCGCGGATGCCGTCGGGGAACGACCCTTCGGGGTGGGGGAAGTCCGACGCGGTCACGATGCAGCCGACACCGAGCGCATCCACGACGTGGCGCAGGTGCGGCTCCTCGACCTCGGCCGACACGAAGCACTGGCGACGGAACAGCTCGCCGGGGGATGCC
>JALHSW010000286.1 GCA_022865365.1 Acidimicrobiia bacterium
ACGGCACCGCGCTCACGATCCACACAGACCTGGACAAGACGTGCGCGTCGATCGCCCGGTTCTCCGAAGAGGACGCCGAGACGTTCCGCAGGCTCACCGTCGAAGCGCACGGCTACGTGGACCTGCTGCTCGGCACGCTGATGTACCAGCCCCCGATGTCCGTGAAGGAGCTCACCAAGGCTCTCGCCACCTTCGGGGTCGGGGACCGGTCCGAGTTTCTCTCCGTGAAGCTGCGGCGCGAGACGATCAACCAGTTCCTCGACCAGCACTTCACCCACCCCAAGGTGAAGGCGCACCTCGCGTTCCACGGCGCGGTGTGCGGCTACACGAACGACGTACCCGGACTCGCGATCGGGTTCCCCCTCCTCGTCGGCAAGATCGACAACTGGCACCTCTGCGTCGGCGGCTCGCATCGCCTCGCGCACGCCCTCTGGCGCGACCTCGCACAGCACGGCGGCGTGATGATCAGTGACGCCGAGGTCGGCGCGATCCTCGTCGACGGCGGCCGCGCGGTCGGGGTCCGCCTGGCTGACGGCACCGAGCTGGAGGCGCGCAAGCTCGTCGCGTCCACGGTGTCCGTCGAGCAGACGTTCCTCGAGTTTCTGGACCCGACCGCAGTCAGCGACGAGCTGCGCGAACGCGTCAAGACCAAGGTGGTGCACAAGGACTGGACGCTGTTCTCGGTGCACCTCGCGATGCAGGCGCTGCCCGAGTACGAGGCCGCGGCGTTCGATCCCGACGTGAACCGCGCCTGGGTCGTCAACCTCGGGTACGGGTCGCTCGAGGAGCTCACCGCGGACTTCGAAGCCGTGCGGGCCGGCCAGCTCCCCGACCCGCGCCCGAACGTCGCCGTGAACTCGATCTATGACCCCACGGACGCGCCACCCAGCTGCGCGACGGGTCTGCTGCGCCAGTTCGCGCCGTTCGCGATCGCCGGCGGCGGCGAGGGCGAGTGGGAAAGCGTCGGGCGATGGTACGGGCATCGCTGCATCGAGGCGTGGCGACGGTACGCGCCGAACCTGACCGATGACACGATCCTGGATTGGGTGCCGTACACGCCACTCGAGATCGCGCAGAAGCTGGTGAACATGGTGCGCGGCGACTGGATGATGGGCGAGATCAGCCTCGACAACATGCTCGACCAGCGCCCACTCCCCGAGCTCGGCCAGTACCGCACGCCGGTCGACGCGCTCTACCTCGCGGGGTCGACCCAGCATCCGCACGGGTTCATCACGTTCGGTCCCGCGTACAACGCGTTGCAGGTGATCGCGGAGGACCTCGAGCTCGAGCCCTGGTGGCGCAGGATCTGATGACGCGCCCACAGGTCGTCCGCGCCGCAGGTGACGAAGCCTCCGGGCTCGCCTCCATGATCGCCGACCTGCTCGAGCAGAACATCGGGGACTTCCCGCTGCGCGCCCGGGCCGTGGCCCTGACCCGCGGTGACGTCGTGCTCACTGCATCGGACCAGGATCTCTCGGTGACGCTGCAGTTCGGTGAGGGCCGTGTGATCGTCAGGGACGGAGCAGTCCCGGGCGCGCCCGCGCTCGCGGGAACGTGGCTCGAGATGGCGAGGGTGTGCAGTGGCCAGATCTCCACCCTCGCGGCCGTGCGAGCGCGGACGATACGAGTCACCCCGGGGCACAACCCGCTCGCGCTCGCGGGCGCAGGGTTCGCGCTGTCGGTACCGCCGAGCTTCTACGAGGGTGACGCAGCGCGGCGCGCTCGCCAGCGCCGCGCGACACTCATCGCCCTCGCACTCGCGGCTGGTGTGCTGGTCGTGCTCCTCGCCCGGCGCCGGGGCGTCCGGATCTGATCGCCCCTCACGTCGGCGGGCGTCCGATTCCTCGTCGCAGCTCCTGGAGCATCCCGGTGCGCGCGGTCTCTTCCACCGCGCGTCAGCGCCGGATGACGAAGAGCTGCCAGCTCGGCTGATCGGCGTCGGCCGCGGGGATCTCGACCGCGTGGCCGCCCTCGAGGCGAGACACGAACACCACCGACAGCCGTGCGGGTGGCGTCGCCGGCCCCGTCGCGAGGCCGAGCACCCCCCAGGCCGGGCTCACCAAGGCGAGCGGGGCTCCGTTGAGGAGGGTGAGGTCGTTGCGCGCGAGCGTGGCCGCGAACTCGTCGGGAAGCGCGATCACGAACGTGGCGACAAGGCCATCGGGCACGCGCTCCACGAGCGCGGTCGCTTCCTCGTAGGCGACGAGCCGGGCAACGTACGCCCCGGCGCTGACCTTGAATGCCCGGCTGACCTGGCCGTGATGGACGTGGGTGCGGTGATTCGCGGGCGATGACGCTCCCGAAGCAGCGGTGCTCATGGTGTTCCTCCTCATCGATCCCGGCGTTGGCACCGTGCGCGGCTGCGCCGGTTGCCGGACCTTCAACGGGCCGGGTCCCTCAGGTCGCTCTGGATGAGTGCAGTCGCACCGTATGACATCGGTGGGACACCGTGCGAGCGAATTTCGCCGACGGTGCTACAACCCCTGACCCAGTTCGGCGTGCCCACCGGCAGCCAAGTTGACAGCCAAAGTGCGAAAGGGCCCTGGGGCCTCGAGCCACCCGGACCCGAACGCGCTCAGTGGGCTGGGGTCCGTCGACGCCCAACTCGCTCTTCGAGGCGATCGAGCTCGTCGAGGACATCGGACACCACCCAAACACGATCGCGTTCCTTGCCGGTGATCTCAGTAAGGATCTCGGCTTCAGTGAGGCGATCGAGCGCGGCGTAGATTCGCCGCACGGGCGAACCAGCGGCCGCTGCCGCCGACTTATCAGTCAGGACCGGAGTCTCGAGGACTCGGTCGAGCAACCTGTCCGCCGCGGAACCCTTCCGGAGCTTGACACTGGCACGCCACTGCTCAGGCAGGTCAGCGAGGTGTTGCGCGCTCGTGACGGCTTCGGTTGCTGCAACCGCGGTCGCGTCTGTCAAGTAGCGGACAAAGTCGTCAGCGTTGCCCATCCGGTATCCGTCGAGTTGTGCGAAGTAGTGAGGCACGTCGGCGAGCATCACGGACGCGACGGGGACGACGACACGCGTGGTCAGGCCGCGGCGTCTCAGCACCGCGTTGATCAAGGCACGTCCGATTCGACCGTTGCCATCGGTGTAGGGGTGAACGGATTCGAATTGCGCATGCACGATCGCCGCTTGTGCGATCGAGGGGAGATCAACGCGGTTTGCCGCCGTTGCCAGATCGTCCAGGAGAGCATCGAGGAGGCCCGCGGGCGGTGGCACGTACAACGCGAGTCGCGGGGTGAAGTCATTTCCGCCGAACCAATCTTGCATCGCGCGCGGTATCCCGGCGAAGGCTCCCTCGAGCGGGTCGCCGGCGAGGAGCTCTCGGTGAGCCTCGTTCATCGATGCAATCGTGATGGGGCCCGCGGAGGCACTGTCGACCAAGATGGTGATGGCTTCGAC
>JALHSW010000287.1 GCA_022865365.1 Acidimicrobiia bacterium
CATGCCCCCGGCGGGGCCCGAGAGGCCCTTCGAGAGCGAGGAGCCGGACCGTTCGCTCAGGTCGAGTCCGGCGCAGAAGCCCCGGCCGGCACCGGTGAGGACGACCACCCGCAACGAGTTGTCGCGACCGATCTCGTCGAGGGTCGCGTGCAGCTCGTCGACGAGGTCCCACGACAACGCGTTGAGCTTGTCCGGGCGGTTGAGGGTGATGAGGACCACCCCGGGACGGATCTCTTCTCGCAGGACGTCGGCCATGCGTGCGAACCTATCCCGCCGCCGTCCGGAGACGCCCGGGGTGGTCCGACGACGACAGGGGATCTGATGGCGACACTCGACGGCTCCGGCGTGCTCGTGACGGGTGGCGGGAGTGGGATCGGCGAGGGCTGCGCGCTCGCGCTCGCCCACGACGGCGCGGTGGTGACCATCTGCGGCCGGACCGTCGACAAGCTCGAGGCGGCGGCGGCACGCATCCGCGACGCGGTCCCTGGTGCCGGCGTGCACGTGATCGGCGCCGACGTGACCGACGAGGCCCAGGTTGCTGCAGCAGTCGCGAAGGCGGTCGGGGAGGCCGGACGGCTCCACGGCGTGGTCGCCTCTGCCGGCGGCTCGCTGCACCTCGGTCCGCTCCACCTCGCCGACGTCGAGGCGGTGCGCGCCACGCTGGATCTGAACATCGTCGGGACGTTCCTCACCCTCAAGTGCGCGACGCCCGCGCTGGTGGAGTCGCAGGGTTCCTTCGTCGGCGTGTCGTCGCACGCCGGGCTCGACAGCTTCCGTTTCATGGGTGCGTACGGTGCCGCGAAGGCCGGCCTCGACCACCTGCTGAAGGTCGCGGCTGACGAGCTCGGTCCGTCGCGCGTGCGGGTGAACTCGATCCGCCCGGGGATCATCGACAACGAGCTCATGAGCGCGATCACCCAGGGCGGTCCGGTGATGGACAGCTACCTCGCGGAGATTCCGCTCCACCGCGCCGGCACGGTCGATGAGGTCGGCGCGTTGGCGCGCTTCCTGGTGGGCCCGGAGTCGTCGTACATCACCGGGCAGAACATCAGCATCGATGGTGGTCAGTCGCTCCGCAAGGGTGCCGACTACGGCGCCTTTGCCGAGGGTGCCTACGGTTCCGACCCGGCGTGGAGTCTGGTGGTGGAGCCTGGAACCGGAGGGACCGCATGAAGCAGGGGGAGAAGGGCTGATGGACGTCGACGGCAAGATTGCGGTCATCACGGGTGGCGCGAGCGGGATCGGCCGCTCCACCGCGCTCGAGCTCGCACGCCGGGGTGCCGACATCGTGGTGGCCGACGTCAACGACGAGCGCATCGCCGAGGTCCAGGGTGAGGTCGAGGCGCTCGGGCGCCGGTACCTCGGGGTGCACTGCGACGTGACGAACGACGCCGACATCGAGCACATGCGCGACGCGGCGATCTCGACGATGGGTCAGGTCGACATCGTGATGAGCAACGCCGGTGTCGCGATGATCGGCCCACCGGAAGGCCTGTCGATGGCCGAGTGGGACTGGATCCTCCAGATCAACCTGTACGGCGTGATCCGCAACGTCCGGGCGTTCCTGCCGCACCTCCTCGAGCGGGGGAGCGGGCACGTCGTCAACACCGCGTCGGTGGCCGGTCTCTTCGCCTACTCCTGGGACCATCCCACCTACATCACCGCGAAGTTCGCGGTCGTCGGGTTCACCGAGGCGCTCGCGCTCTACCTGAAGCCGCTCGGTATCGGGGTCACCCTGCTCACCCCGGGACTCGTCGAGACCAACATGGGCGAGACGGCGCGCCTCGGCGGCGTCGACGACATCTCACGCTGGATCCGCGAGATCCCGCTCGAGACGCCGGTGCCGGCCGACGCGGTCGGGGTGCTCGTCGCCGACGCGATCAGCGCCGACCGCTACCACGTGATGACGCACCCCGCGGAGGCGTCGGCGAAGATGCGCGCCCGGGGCCAGGACCTCGACGCGTTCGTCGCGTCACAGATCGCGCTGCTGCCGATGCCGCCGAACCTGTACCGGGAGGGCTGACTCCGGCTACCCCTTGGCGGTGAACTTCAGCGGGATGTGCTTGAGCCCGTTGATGAAGTTCGAGCGCAGGCGAGCCGGGGGTGCGGTCATCTCGATGTCGTGCAGCCGGTCGAGGACCAGGTCGAACATCACCTGGATCTCCATACGGGCGAGGTTGGCCCCGAGGCAGAAGTGTGGGCCGCCACCACCGAACGCGACGTGCTCGTTCGGGGTGCGCTCGATGTCGAACGTGAACGGGTCGGCGAAGACGTCCTCGTCACGGTTGGCCGAGATGTACCAGATGACGACCTTGTCGCCGGCCTTGATGTCCTTCCCGCCGAGCACGAGGTCCTGCGTGGCGGTTCGACGGAAGTGCAGCACCGGGCTCGCCCAGCGGAGCATCTCCTCGGTCGCACCGGGGACGAGATCGCGATGCGCTCGGAGTCGCTCGAGCTGATCGGGATGCTCGAGCAGCGCCACCATCCCGTGTGACATCAGGTTGCGGGTCGTCTCGTTCCCGGCGACCGAGAGCAAGAGGAAGAACAGGTCGAGCTCGAGCTCGGTGAGCTGCTCCCCGTCGACGGAGGCCTGGGAGAGTACGGAGATCAGATCGTCCTTGGGATCGGCGCGCTTCTTCGCGGCGAGCTCGGACGCGTACGCGTAGAGCTCCATCGACGCGTGCTGTGCCATCTCCTGGGTCACGCCGTACTCGGGATCCTCGGCACCGATCATGCGGTTCGACCAGTCGAAGAGCTTGTGGCGGTCTTCCTGGGGGACGCCCATGAGGTCCGCGATCACCTGGAGCGGGAGCTCGGAGGCGATGTCGGTGACGAAGTCGCACTCACCTTGGTCCGCGACACGGTCGATGATTTCGGTCGTCCGCTTGCGCATGGTCGACTCGAGCTCGGAGACCATGCGTGGCGTGAAGCCCTTGTTGATGAGCCGCCGGTAGCGCGTGTGCATCGGCGGGTCCATGTTCAGCATGAGCAGGCGCTGCTGCTCGAGCTGGTCCGGCGGCGGATCCCATAGGAACACCAGGCCACGCGCGGAGGAGAACGTCGCGTTGTCGCGGTTGACGGTGACGACGTCGTCGTAGCCGCTGACACACCAGAACTCCGACTCGCCGTAATCGTCACCCGCGTGGTGCTTGAAGACGGGGGCCTCACGCCGCAGCTCGGTGAACCACTCGTGGGGCACCCCCTCGACGAAGCGGTCCTTGTCCCAGAGGTTGATGTCAGAGAGCGCCATGTCCGCCAGCGTATCTGACGGACTGCCAGGCTCGGTCGTCGCCGGGAGCGGTGCCGATCTGCCGGAGTGCAGCGTCAGCGGAAGGCCGGGATGACTTCCTTGCCGATGAGCTCGATCGACTGCATCACCTTGTCGTGGGGGATGTCGTACGGGTTGACCAGGCAGAGCATCAGGTCGCAGCCGGCCGCCTCGTAGCGCTGGAACGTCTCCACGCACTCGTCAGGATCACCCACCACGCCCGAGCCGCTGTCGTGGATGTAGTCGAAGGTGAGGTACTCGAGCGCGCCGTCACGCTTGTGCTGTAGCGGGGAGGCGGCGTACTGGTAGGTGCCGAGGTCCATCTTCTTCTCTTCCATCCACTCTGCCACCGAGGCGATGATCCCGGCGCCCGCCTTCGGGTACCACTCGAACGAGCTCTTCGCGACCGCGTACGCCTCTTCCTTCGTCGGCGCGCAGTGCACCATCGTGAAGGTCGCCGCGGTCTCGTTCTTGAACTTCCCAACCGGTTCCGTGCATTCCGACAGGCCCTTGCGGTACAGGTCGAGGCTCTTGGTGAGCTCTTCCGGTGGCAGGCCGACGGTGAACGAGCAGAGGCCGATGCCCTGGCGACCGACCTCCTCGTGGCCCTGGGGGCTGCTGGTCGCACCGAAGATCGGTGGGTGTGGCTGCTGGAGCGGCTTGGGTTGGACGCGGCGCGGGCCGCCCATCTTCCAGAACTCACCGTCGGCCTGGTAGTACTCGTTCGTCCACGCGCCCACGATGTGCCGGAGCGCCTCGCGCCACTGCTCACGTGCGGTATCCGGGTCGACGTTGAACCCCTCCAGCTCGGCGCGGCTCGAGGACCGACCCGTGCCGAAATCGACGCGGCCGTCGGAGAGGAGGTCGAGCACCGCCACCGACTCGGCCGTGCGGATCGGGTGGTTGTACGGCTGGGGGAGCAGGCGTACGCCGTACCCGATGCGGATGTTCTTGGTGCGGGCCGCGATCGCGCCGTAGAGCACCTCGGGGTTCGAGCAGTGCGAGTACTCCTCGAGGAAGTGGTGCTCGACCGTCCAGAAGGCGTCGAAGCCCACCTCGTCACCGAGGATCGCCTGCTCGAGCGTGTTCTTGTAGGCCATGTGCTCCTTGCCCGGTGTCCAGGGCTTGGGCACCGGGATCTCGTAGAACAGCGCGAACTTCATCGAGTACTTCCCCCCGAGTGATGGTGACGGCATTGTGAGTGGAACGCGTTTCGGGGGAGCATACGGTGATGAGGGGACTGAACGGCAAGATCGCAGTGGTGACCGGTGCCGCATCGGGGCTGGGGGAAGCGACGTGCGCACGCCTCACCGAGGAGGGCGCGGTGGTCGTCGGAGTCGACCTCGCCCAGCCGACGACACCGCTGGCGGGCTTCCATCGCGTGGACGTGACCGACGAGGCGGCGCTCGCGATCGCGTTCGACGCGGTCGCCGAGGAACACGGTCGGGTCGACGTGCTCGCGACCTTCGCCGGCGTCGCGGGTGGCGGCCCGGTCCACGGTGTCGACGCATCGGACTGGGCGCGGGTCATCGCGGTGAACCTCACCGGCACGTTCCTGAGCTGCAAGCACGCGCTCCGACACATGATCGAGCAGCGCTCCGGGAGCATCGTCACCGTGGCAAGCGTCGAGGGGATCGAGGGGACCGAGGGCGGCAGCGTCTACAACGCGTCGAAGGGCGGCGTCGTGCTGCTCACGAAGAACATGGCCATCGACTACGGCCGTCTCGGGGTACGGGTGAACGCGGTGTGCCCGGGGTTCATCGACACCCCCATGTTCCGCGCCGTGCTCGGGAGCGAGTCGATGTCTGTGTTCGCCGACGAGTACCGCGAGCAGCACAAGCTCGGGCGCTTCGGCCGGGCCGAGGAGATCGCGTCAGCGACCGCGTTCCTCGCGTCCGACGACGCGTCGTTCATCACCGGCCATGCGCTCCTCGTCGATGGCGGTTACACCGCGGGCATGCGCACGGGCTTGTCCAGCCTGATGGGCCTGGACTGAGGGATCGGGCCGGGCCGGCTGGAGGTGCGGGGCTGAGGTGCGAGAGCCGGTCAGAGATCTGTAACGTGTTGCAGAATCCCGATTGCCCGAAACGAGCGGTCTGGCCGCGTAGGAGGCCCCACCCATGTACATCGGTCTGACCGACGAGCAGCAGAAGCTCCAGCTCGAGGTCCGCGACTACTACAAGCAGCTGCTCACACCCGAGGTACGGGCGTCGATCGCGCACAGCCACGGTGTCGGCCCGGAGATGCGCAAGGTCGTGCGCCAGATGGGCTCCGACGGCTGGCTCGGTGTGGGGTGGCCCAAGGAGTGGGGCGGCCGCGGCTTCACGCCGGTGGAGCAGTTCATCTGGTTCGACGAGTCGATGCGCGCCGGCGCGCCCGTGCCGATGCTCACGATCAACACCGTGGGTCCCACGATCATGAACTACGGCTCCGATGAGCAGAAGGAGTTCTTCGTCCCGAAGATCCTCAAGGGCGAGATCCACTTCTGCATCGGGTACTCCGAGCCCGGCGC
>JALHSW010000288.1 GCA_022865365.1 Acidimicrobiia bacterium
TCGCCGCGGCCGCGACCGGTTCGAGATCGAACAGCGAGCCCAGGATCCCCACCGCGGCGGTGCCGTCCATGACGCTGTGGTGCACCTTCGCGACCACACCGACGGTGCCGTCCCCCAGATCCTCGACCACATCGATCTGCCAGAGCGGCCGGTCGCGGGGCAGCGGGAACCGAGCGGTCTCCGCGGCGAGACGAGCCAACGCGGCCAGTCCCTTGGCTCCCGGCACTGCGGCGCGGCGCACGTGCTCGGTCACATCGACCGTGGTGTCGAGCACCCAGTGCGGCACCGACATCGCGCCGCGCACGTCCACGACACGACGACGGAACGCCTCGACGTCATCGATGCGGCTGGCCAGCACCCGCCGCAGCACGTCGGCACCGAATCCCTCGGGTGCCGTCGACGGATCGAAGATGAGAACACCCACGATGTTCCATGGGCTGGTGCGCGTCTCGTTGTGGAGGAACGCGGCGTCGATGCCGCGGACTCGTCGCGGACGCGCGGGAACTTCATCCGGGGCCATCGGCCCGAAGCGTAGGTTGACCGCCCGGCTCCGGAAAGGCCCGCGATCTTCAGGGACCGTGTCGAGGCCCAGCCTCCCGGGCCCGCGTCAGTCGCGCTGGGCTGCCCACTCGATCACCCGGGTCATCACGGCATCGTCGACGCGGGTCGGATGGCCGGCATCGAACGGCGGCGCAGGGTCGTACTCGATCATGACCTGCGCGGCCTGGGCACCGATGTCATCCACGAGCAGCTGGACGAGCCGCAGCGCCATGTCGATCCCGGCCGAGACGCCCGCGGCGGTGATGATCCGCTCGTCGAGGTGCTCGACGATTCGCTCGGAGGTCGGCTCGGCCCCGAACGGGCGCAGCGCCTCGAGCACGGCCCAATGGGTCGTCGCGGTGAGGCCCTGGAGCAGCCCGGCCGCTCCGAGCACGAGCGCCCCGGTGCACACCGAGGTGGTGAAGCGAGTGGTCGGATGCACGGCCTGCAGCCAGTCGACGATCTCCCCGCCGTTCGTGAACGCGCGGCTGCCGTTGCCGCCGGGAACGAGGACGATGTCCGGGCGCGGCACCTCGTCGTACGCCGCGTCGACCGTGAGCCCGAGGAAGCCGTTCTCGGTACGTACGGTGCCGCGCTCCTCGCCGACGAACACGATGTCGAGCTCGGGGACACGCTGCAACACCTCGTAGGGGCCGATGGCGTCGAGCGCCGTGAGCCGGGGGTAGAGGGGGATGGCGACCTGCATGGTGTTTCCTCTCAGGTTGCGGAGACGGGGGGTTGGCGGTGGGCCCAGGGTTGCGCCTCTTCGAGCTGGCTCGCCACCCGGAGCAGGAGGTCGTCGCGGCCGTACGCCGCGACCAGCTGCACGCCGATCGGGAGGCCGTCAGCGTTCCAATGCAGCGGGAGCGAGATCGCCGGCTGACCCGTCACGTTGAACGGCATCGAGAAGCTCGTGAGCCCGGCGAGGCGCGCGAAGGCCTCCATCGGGTCCACCTCGGGCCCGACGAAGCCGAGCGGCACGGGTGGCTGAGTCAGGGTCGGGGTGAGCAGGATGTCGAAGCCGCCGGCCCACCAGGCCGCCACACCCCGCGCGTACCCCTGGAGCTGCTCGAGCGCTTCGACGTACCCGGCCGCGGAGATCGCCCCGCCGACCTCGGCCATCATCTGGTTCCAGGGCTCCAGCTCCGTGGCTGCGATGGGTCGGCCCAGCCGTTGGCTCCACCGTTCGAGCTCACGCGCGATGAAGACCGGGAACGCGGTACCGATGCCCGCGGTGAAGCGGGGGTCGTCGAGCGCGGTGAGCTCGACGGCCTCGACCGCGTGGCCGAGCGACCCGAGCAGGGTCGTGGTGGCGGCGACGGCGGCGACGCAGTCCGGATGCGACTCCTCCTGCGAACCCGACATGGCCGTGCGGAAGCCGTTCCGCAGGCGCCCCGGATCGGCGCCGACCTCGTCGCGGAACGCACGCGACGGGGCCGGAGCGGTGTACGGGTCACCGACACCGGGTCCCGCGATCGCGTCGAGCACGCCGGCGGTGTCGCGCACCGTGCGGGTGAGCACATGCTCATGGGTAGTCATCGCCCAGTACTCCCCGAAGTCGGGCCCGAGCGTCGAGCGTGCCCGGGTCGGCTTGAGGCCGACGAGGCCGCACGTCGATGCCGGGAAGCGGATCGAGCCGCCCATGTCGTTCCCGTGCGCCACCGGGACCATCCCGGAGGCGACCGCGGCGCCGGCCCCACCACTCGATCCGCCGGGTGAGCGGTCCAGGTCCCACGGGTTGTGGGTCGCGCCGTACGCGCGCGGCTCAGTGGTGACCGAAGACGCGAGCTCGGGGAGGTTCGTCTTGCCGCAGATCACGAAGCCCGCGGCGCGGAACCGCTCGACGAGCCAGGTGTCGGCGGGCTCGACCCAGCCCGCGTTCTTCAGCACCTGCATCCCACAGTGGTAGGGGTCGCCTGAGCTGTGCGCGACCGCATCCTTGAGCAGGAACGGCACCCCGCGGAACGGGCCATCGGGCAGGGTGGGGTCGGCTGCCGTGGAGCGGGCCTTGTCGGAGAGGTCGTGGATGACCGCGTTCAGCGACGGGTTCAGCGCGTCGATGCGCTCGAGTGCGGCCTCCACCAGCTCCGTCGGGGTGACCTCACCCCGACGGACGAGCGCGGCCTGCGCGGTCGCGTCCAACCAGGCGAAGTCATCCTGGGCGAACTCATCCTGGGCGAGGTCATCCACGAGCGTCCCCCTCGGTCAGCGGCTCAGTGCCGAGGGGGAGTCTGCCGCTTCAGCCCGCCGCGCGGAACGCCCGGGCCAGCAGCGGAGTGGTGGCCGGTGCCGAATCGGGGGGGGGCCGGTCGGGGTGGGGCCGGTCGGGCCGGGCTCGGTCGGGGAGCATGGGTGTTGAGCGTGCAGCTGCCGCGGGCTGTGCGACCGCGGCGGGGCGGGCCTGGCCCGGTTCGAACGGGAAGCGCTCGGCGGGCGGTGGCGGTGGCGCAACGTGGCGACTCGGCGCGAGCGGCGCGATCGAAACGTTCGGCGACGAGGCGGACCGGAGATCCCGCAGCTCCCAGTGGAGCGGCGGGCGGAGCCGGTCGGCGTGGCGTCGGCAGAGGTCGCCGGCCGAGAGGGCGCGCGCCGCGGCCAACGGGCCGACCCACACCACGCGCTCGAGGCCGTTGAAGTTGAA
>JALHSW010000289.1 GCA_022865365.1 Acidimicrobiia bacterium
CCGTCGAGGAGACGCACGACACCCTCGCGCACGAGGTAGTTGTCCTCCGCGATCACGATCCGAATCGGCACGACGTCGAAGGCTAGTAGCGTGACGGCGTGCAACGACGTCGAGTACTCCGTCGACTGCCTTGTCGATTGCCTTGTCGACTGGCCGCGGTCGCCGCCCTCGCGCTGACTCCGGTGCTGCTCCTCGGAGCCACCGCCGGAGCGCAGGGCGGTGTGGAGGAGATCAGCCGCTACGAGGTCTCGATCCGCATCGAGAGCAACGGCGACCTCCACATCCAGGAGACAATCCGCTACGACTTCGGGAGCACCCCGCGCCACGGCATCTACCGAGACATCCCGGTCCGCTTCGACTACGCGAAGAAGGCCGACACCGATCGCGTGTATCCCGTCGACGTGCTCTCGGTGCGCGCGTCCGAGGGAACCCCTGCCGACTACAGCATCGAGGACTTCGACAACAACGGGGTCGGGTTCGAACGCATCAAGATCGGTGATCCCGACACGACCATCACCGGCGAGCACACCTACGAGATCGCGTACGACGTGCGTGGCGCGCTCAACGCGTTCGCCGAGCACGACGAGCTCAACTGGAACGCGATCGGCACGGAATGGGCGACCATCATCCGTCAAGCCGTCGTGACGGTCGAGGCGCCCGCCGACATCACGCAGGTCGCCTGCTTCCAGGGGAGCTTTGGTTCCACACTGCCGTGCGACGGGGCGTCGACGAGCGGTTCCACCGCGAGCTTCTCGCAGACCGAGCTCTTCCCGTTCAACGGCATGACGGTCGTCCTGGCGATCCCGAAGGGTGCAGTCGTACCCGCGCCCAAGCCGGTCCTCGAGGATCGTTGGACCGTCGGACGCGCGTTCGCGGTCACCCCGGTCACCGGTGGCGTCGCCGGCGCGTTGCTCCTCGGCGGCGTCTTCGGCTACGTCGCCGTCTTCAGTCGCAGGGCACGGGACCGTCGTTTCAAGGGCGGCGCCGTCGACCAGACCTTCGGAGCCGCGGGTGGCGCGGAGGAGGTCACGCCGCTGGTCGCGGGGCACACCGAGACCCCGGTCGAGTTCGTCCCGCCCGACGACCTGCGACCCGGCCAGGTCGGCACCCTGGTGGACTTCACCGCGCACCCGCTCGACGTGACGGCAACCATCATCGATCTCGCGGTGCGCAAGTACCTCGTGATCGAAGAGGTCGACACCGATTCGCGGTGGCTGCGCAACGACTGGAAGCTGACGAAGCTCAAGGCTCCGGCGGGCGAGCTCAAGGCCTACGAGCAGGAGCTGATGGACGGCTTGTTCAAGGACGGCGATACGGTGCAGCTGTCCGACCTCAAGCAGCACTTCGCGACGCGCATGTCCAAGGTGCAGAAGGCCCTCATGGACGACGCGATGGAGCAGGGGTGGTTCACGCGCCGTCCCGACGGTGCGCGCGCGGGGGCCGGCTGTCTCGGTCTGCTGCTCCTGCTCGGAGGCGTCGGCGTCACGGTCGGGCTCGCGATCTGGACCGGCCTCGCGCTCATCGGTATCCCGTTGATCATTCTCGGCGTCGTGGTGATGTTCAGCGCGCACTGGGCGCCGGCTCGCACCGCGAAGGGTTCGGGACTCCTGCGACGGGTCAACGGGTTCCGCCGGTTCATCGACGAGTCCGAGAAGGACCGCGCGCAGTTCGCCGAGAAGAAGAACCTCTTCTCCGAGTACCTGCCCTACGCGGTCGTGTTCGGCGCCACCGAGAAGTGGGCGCGGACCTTCGCCGGGCTCGACGGTGAGCCCCCCGACACCAGCGGGTGGTACCGGTCGAGCATGCCGTTCGAGTACATGGCGTTCTCCAGCGCCATCAACGGGTTCACGGTCACCACGTCAGGGACGCTCACGTCGACGCCGCCCTCGACCTCGGGGTCCAGTGGCTTCTCGGGCGGAGGCGGCTTCTCCGGCGGTGGCGGTGGCGGAGGCGGCGGCGGCTCCTGGTAGGTCATCCGCCGAGCCGGTCGGCGCCGGAAACAGGCTGACCGATCGACCAGGAGGACCAGTGCATGTCTGAGATCGTCGCCCGTCTCCAGGAGAGCCGGCTCCACGGACCGTCAGCCTGGTTGCCCACGGTCGTGCGGGTCGTGACCGGACTGTTCTTCGTGAGCACCGGGATCGGGAAGTTCGCCGACCACGCCAAGGAAGTCGCCGACTTCCGGGGCTTCGAAGTGCCGTGGCCGGAGGTCGCGGTGCCGGTGGTCGGAACCATCGAGCTCGTCGGGGGGCTGCTCCTCATCGTGGGACTGCTCACCCGGCCCGCCGCGCTCATGCTGGCGTTCGACATGATCGGCGCGCTCGCAACCGCGGGGCGCGTCGAGGGCGGTTCCTTCCACCTGGTCTACCCGCCGGTGCTCCTCGTCCTCATGCTCTTCCTGTGCTGGGCCGGTCCCGGGCATCTCTCGCTCGACGAACGGATGGCGGGCCGGCGGGCGGACACCGGCGGCGCGCCGCCGTCTCCCGCGACCGCGTAGAGCGGCTCTTCGCGTTGGGGTGAGGAGGCTGGGCGGGGAGGGTGGCCTGGGTCAGGTGGTGACGCCGCGGGCTCACCCGGTGTCGGGGGGTGGTGCGCGGTCGGGGGGTGTGAGCCACCAGCCTGTGTGGTGTGAGCCTTGGAGTTGGTAGTGCTTGTGGGTGATGAGGTCGTGGTGGTGGGCGCAGATGCGGACTTCGGTCTCGAGGGAGCTGATGCCGTGGTCGGTGACGCGGGTGGTGTGGTGGATCTCGAGGCCGTCGGTGGCG
>JALHSW010000290.1 GCA_022865365.1 Acidimicrobiia bacterium
ACGCCGGGCTCGACCACCAGCGCCGGGAACCCGAAGTAGCGCTCCGTCATCGCCCGGAGCTCGACGGTCACCCGGGGAACGCCGGAGGAGATCGCCACACCGTCGATCTGCTCGTCGAACGAGAAGCCGTGGAAGCCGAGGAACTGCTGGATCATGAGCGCGAGCTCGTCGGCGGTGCGCTCGGCCACCGTCGCGATGCGCCAGTGGTCGGCGAGCTCGGTGCCATTGAAGAGCCCGATGACGGTCTGGGTGTTCCCCGAGTCGATCGTCAGCAGCATGGGATCGCTAGTTGATACGGAGGTCGAGGCCGATGTCCAACGCGGGTGCCGACTGGGTGATCGCGCTCGTGGAGATGAGATCGGCACCGGTGCCGGCGACGGCCGCGACGTTCTCCACCGTGAGCCCGCCGGAGACCTCGATCAGCGTTTCCGGCCGGTTCCCCGCTCGCACAAGCCGCACGCATCCGGCGATCTGATCGGGTGTCATGTTGTCGAGCATGACCAGATCGGCGCCCGCCTCGACCGCGGTGGCGACCTGCTCGGCCCGCTCACACTCGACCTCGACGCCCCGGCCCGGCCAGAGCTCGCGGGCGCGGCGCACGGCGTCGGCGATCCCCAGCTCGCCGAGATGGTTGTCCTTCACCAGCACCATGTCGGACAGGGAACCCCGGTGGTTCACGCCACCACCGGCCCGAACCGCGGCCTTCTCGAGCGCGCGCAGCCCCGGGAGGGTCTTGCGCGTCTCGAGGACACGGGTCTTGGCGTCGAGCGCGTCGACGAACGCTCGGGTCGCGGTCGCGACGCCCGACAGGTGGCAGAGGAAGTTCAAGGCGGTGCGCTCGCCCGTGAGCACCGATCGCAGCGGTCCTCCGACGGTCCCGATCACCGTCCCCGCGTCGAGGACGGCGCCGTCGGACACGTGCCACTCCACGTCGACCGATGCGTCGAGTTGTGCGAACGCCTCGATCGCGCACGCGGTCCCGGCGAGCACTCCCGCTCGACGCGCGACGAAGTCGGCGACACCGTGCGTCTCGGCCGGGATCAAGGCCGCGGTGAGATCGCCGAGCGGCCCGAGGTCCTCCGCGATCGCGCGGGCGACCGCCTCGGCGACCAGGTGGCGCGGCGGATCGAGGTCCACCGTCATCGCGTCGCCACCGGGTCGGGCAGCCCGACGAACGACGGTCCGGCGCCACCGGCGTACACGAGACGCCCCACGAGATCGGGACTCGTCTCGGGGAAGTCCAGTCGCGCGTGCGTCCCACGCGACTCCTCACGAGCAAGAGCAGAGCGCACCAGCGCCCGACTGACCTCCCACAAGGAGACCACCTCGGGCTCGACCGGCGAGATCGCGTCGAGGGCAGCAGACGCCCGGGTGAGCGACGCCGCATCCCGAAGCACCCCTGCGTCGTGCGTCATCACCTGTTGGATCTGCTCGCGGGTCGCGTCCGTGGCGGGAGCGATGGCGCCGCGGGTGGTGCCGCTGATGGCGCCGGACCTCAGCACACTGGTCCCTCCAACGGATCGCGAGTCGCGAGCAACGGCCAAGACTCCGCGGAGGACGCCGGTCGCTTCCGGCTCGTTCTTCCCGGAGACGATGGCGTCCACACAGCGCGATCCGAACACGAGACCGTCGAGCAGCGAGTTCGACGCGAGCCGGTTTGCACCATGAACTCCGGAGCATGCCGTCTCGCCGCAGGCCCAGAGCCCGGCCATGGTCGTCGCACCGTCGAGATCGGCGCAGATGCCACCCGACAGGTAGTGCGCGGCCGGGGCGACGGGCAGCCAGTCGGTGGTCGGGTCGAGGCCGACCGCCTGACACGCGCGCCATACGGTGGGGAACCGCTCCGCGAACCCCGGGATCGGCGTGGCGTCGAGCCACATGTGGTCGAGCCCGCGCTCGATGCATCGCCGAGCGATCGCGCGTGCGACGACGTCGCGCGGCGCGAGATCGCCGAGGGGATGCTCGTCGCGCATCAGCGGCCGACCGTCCTCGTCGCGCAGGATCGCGCCCTCGCCTCGGAGCGCCTCCGACAACAACGGCCGGGGCATCGACGGGTAGTCCAGGGCCGTCGGGTGGAACTGCATGAACTCCACGTCGGCGATCGCGACGCCGGCGCGCAGCGCCATCGCGATGCCGTCGCCGGTCGACAGCGCGGGGTTCGTGGTCACGGCGTAGCACTGGCCTGCCCCACCCGTTGCGATGATCGTGTGACGCGCCCGAACCTCGTGCTCGACCCCGTGGGTGTCGAGCGCCCGCACGCCGACGGCGCGACCGCCCTCGACGAGCACGTCGCGGGCGAACCAGCGCTCGCGAATCTCGGTAGCCGTCGCCTGCACCGCTACGACCAGCGCCCGCTCGATCTCGGCGCCGGTGGCGTCACCGCCGGCGTGGACGATCCGCGCGACGGAATGACCCCCTTCGCGGGTGTAGGCGAGATCATCGCCGGAGCGGTCGAAGTGGGCACCCATCGCGATCAGCTCGCGAACGCGGGCCGGACCCTCCTCCACCATGACGCGCACGGCATCGGCGTCGCAGAGACCGACACCCGCCGCGAGCGTGTCGGAGAGATGCAGCTCGGGGGAATCAGACTCGGGTGTGAGCACGGCAGCAACGCCGCCCTGCGCGTACTGCGTCGCCGAGCGGCCGAGGGCGGTCTTGGTGACGACCGACACGGTGTACCCGGCGCGGGCGGCGCGAACGGCGGCCGAGAGTCCCGCGACGCCACCACCGAGCACCAGGACGTCCAGCATCGCGTCAGCCTAGGAGTCGCCGGAGCCGGCGTCAGCCCTCGAGCACGTGGACCCGAGGTCGGCGATCACGCCGTCGTCCTCGTCGACACCCTTGTCGGCACCCTCGAACGTGAACGTCGCGTTGTCGATGAGGCGGGTCCGACCCACCTTCACCGCGATCGCGACGAGCACCGTCCCGGACAGCCGGGTCACCGGCTCCAGCGAGACGCCGTCGACCACCTCGGCGTAGTCGAGCGTCAGGAGCGGCTGCGACGCGATCGTGTCGATCACGATCCCCCGAACCACCGCGGCGTCGCGTTCTCCCTCCACGATCTCGGCCGCGACCCGTCGGAGCGCCCGCGCCAGCGCCGTCGCGGCCTCACGCTCTTCGGCCCCGAGGTACGCGTTGCGGGTCGACAGGGCGACCCCGTCGGCCTCGCGCACGAGCGGGCAGCCGATCACGGTGACCGCCAGGTTCAGATCTGTGGCCATCCGGGTGACCACGGCGAGCTGCTGGGCGTCCTTGCGGCCGAAGTACGCCCGACACGGACCGGCGATCGAGAAGAGCTTGGCGACCACCGTCGTCACCCCGTCGAAGTGCGTCGGACGGCTCGCGCCGCACAGCCGGGCGGTCAGCCCGTCGACGTGCACGGTCGTGCGCCCCGGCTCCGGGTACATCTCCTCGACCATGGGCGTGAACAGCAGGTCGACACCCTCGGCACGGGAGACCGCGGCGTCACCCTCGGGGTCGCGCGGGTATGCACCCAGATCCTCACCTGGTGCGAACTGCGACGGGTTCACGAACAAGGTCACCACGACGAAGTCGCATTCCTCGCGCGCGGCGCGCATGAGCGAGCGGTGGCCGGCGTGCAAGAAGCCCATCGTCGGCACCAAGCCGACGGTACGGCCGGCCCGGCGCGCCTCATCGCACGCGGTGCGCATCTCCGCGACCCTGGTCACGATCCTCATCCGAGGAGCTCCTGCATCGCATCGTCGTCGCGACCGGCGAGTCGCGATGCACCCGCGGCGAGCGCACGGTACGCGTGCTGCTCGTCGAGGGCGACGGCCGCCAGGTGGCGCGCCACCGTA
>JALHSW010000291.1 GCA_022865365.1 Acidimicrobiia bacterium
ACTCGGCGAACCCGACGACGTCGCCCGGGTCGTGCGCTTCCTCCTGTCAGACGAGGCCGCGTACATGAACGGCGCGGTCATCGTCGTGGATGGCGGTGTGACGGCGGTCGGCGGCCAGGACGCGCTGGGCGCCGACTGAACGTGCGCGAGGTCACGAGCTACTGCCGGATCTGCGCGGCCGCGTGCGGGATCATCGCGTCGGTCGACGGTGATCACGTCGTGAGCGTCCGCGGCGACCCCGATCATCCCGTCTCGCGCGGCTACACGTGTCCGAAGGGCCGGGCGCTCCCCGCATGGCATCACGGCGCTGATCGACTCGACCAACCCCGCGTGCGCGGCCACGAGGCCACGTGGAAAGCGGCGCTCGACGACCTCGCCGCGATCGTTCAGGGCACCACGGCCGCGAACGGCGCCGATGCCGTCGGCGCGTACCTCGGGACGGGTCTCGCTTACGACATCAACGGTTGGATGACCGCCGAGCGGTTCCTGCGACGGCTTGGCACCCGTCAGCGCTACACACCGGTCACGGTCGACAACGCACCGGTGCTCCGCGCCGCCGAGCTGGTCACCGGGACCTCCGAGCTGAACCCGGTCTGGGAGCCGGACCGTTCCACGCTGCTCCTCCTCTTCGGCACCAATCCCGTCGTGTCGCACGGGTACGGCACGACGCTCGCGGACCCGGTGACTCGCCTCCGCGAGCTCCGCGCCCGAGGGGGAGCGGTCTGGGTGCTCGATCCCCGACGGTCCGAGACCGCAGCCCAGGCCGATCACCACGTGTCGATCCGGCCCGGGTCGGATCACCTGGTCCTCGCCTGGCTCGTCCGGGAGCTGCTCACGAGCGGCGCGGATCGGGCCGAGCTCGGTGCCCACTGCGACCCTGCCGATCTCGGGCGCCTGGTTGTCGCGGTCGCGCCGTTCGAGCTCGAACGCGTCGCTCGCAGCGCGGGGGTCGATACCGACCAGCTCGTCGAGCTGCTCGCGGCGGTGCGACGCGCGGGACGAGTCGCGGCCATGTGCGGGACGGGGGTGACGATGAGTCGCGACGGCGTCGTCGCCGAGTGGCTCCGGTGGGTGCTGCTCATCATCACCGGGTCGGTCGACCGCGAGGGCGGCATGCGCTGCAACCAGGGCTGGCTCTTCCCGCTCGAGACGCGCCCTTGGCCCGCCGACCCGCCCGCGGACGGGGCGCTCGAGCCGGGGCCGAGCACCCGGCCCGAGCTCTCGCGCTGGCTCGGGCAGTACCCGTGTGTGGCGTTGGCGGACGAGATCGAACGGGGTCCGCTCCGCGTGCTCATCGTCGCGGGTGGGAACCCGCTGACCGCGCTCCCCGACACCGAGCGGACCCGGGCCGCACTCGCGGGGCTCGACGCGCTCGTGGCGCTCGATGTCGTGTCGAGCGAGCTGACCGAGCTCGCGACCCACGTGCTGCCGGTCGCGGGACAGCTCGAGCGCGACGACATCTCGATGCTCGAGAACGTTGCGTTCGCCAACGGCACGCAGCACACCACCGCAGTCGTTCCGCCCGGCGAGCTGCGGCGACCGGTGTGGTGGGTGCTCGGCGAGCTCGCCCGGCGGCTCGACTTCGACGTGCTCGGTGCGATCGACCCGGAGCGCTGCTCCGACGACGTCCTCCTTCGAGGGGTGGCGGCGGGCAGTCGCGGTGGGTACGACGAGATCGTCGCCGGTGGTCCCCACGGGGTGAGCGCGGCGTCCGAGTACGGCTGGGTGCACGAGAAGGTCCTGGCGGGGCGCAGGTGGAGGATCGCTCCGGTCTCCCTGGTCGCGCGCCTCGTTGCCGCGGCCGACACTGTCGCTGATCCCGGTACGGCGCCGGGAAGCCGCCCCGGGGGCGGGCTCGTGCTCGTGCCGCGTCGGCGCGTGCGCTCGATGAACTCGGCGCGCTACGTGGCGGCCGACGACGGCGCGAGGGACCCCGCGGAGATCCGACTCAACCCCGGCGATGCTGTCGCGCGCTCGATCGATGACGGTGCTCGGGTGCGCCTGGTCAGTGCGAACGGCGAGCTCGAGGGGATTGCCCGCGCGGACCCGAACGTGCGCCCGGGCGTCGTCTCGTGCACCCACGGCGTCGCGGACGTCAACGTCGCCCGCCTCACCAGCGCGACGACCGACCTGGATCCCGAGACCGGGATGCCTCAGGCATCCGGGGTCCCCGTGCTGCTGGTTCCCACCGACCAGGATGGCGCCTGAAAGCCCTGGGTTCCTTGGCCCTGAAGGCCGGGCGGACGCTTCGAGCGGTCGTACTTGCACTCGGGGTGGCGAGGGCCGACACAGTCGGAGTCATCGGGTGACGCCGATGGCGGGCGAGCGAGAGGAGGCGCCGAGGGGGTACGACGAATCGAGGGGGTGCGTCAGCGACGCACCTGGTGGGCCGGTCACGGCAGGGGCCCCGGCGGCGTTCGGTCGGCGGTTGCCACTCCCATCTGACCCGGAGCGATCCGGGGATGACATGGCGAGGAGGTGATCGTATGAAGAAGAACGTTGCACGTGTCACTGCCTTGGTCGGCTCGCTGGTTGCGCTGACGATGAGCGGAGGTGCCTGGTTCAAGGTGCGGTAAGTCCCGTTCGGAGTGCACGCCGGCCGAGTCGCCGGGGCCCCCTCGCTGTCCCCGTGACGGCGATGCAGATGGACGTCTTGGTCACCGACGATCAGCCTGACGATCACTCTGATGATCAGGCAGTCGTTCGAGAGCGCTCGCTCTCTGGCCCGGCGTTTGTGCTCGGCGCCTCCGCGCTCGCGCTCGCGGCCGGGTTGGCGCTCACGACGCCGATGCCCGACTGGGGTGCCGTCTTCCTGTTCGGTGCGCTGTACGTCTTCGCGGAGCACATCGATCTCCGCATCCCTTCCGGTGCCGCGCTGAGCGGTGGATTTGTCGTGGTCGTCGCCGCGATCGTGGTCTTCGCGGCACAAGGGTCGCCGCTCGGTGCGGTGCTGGTCGGTTGCTGCGGCGGCCTGTACCTCCCGCTGATCCGTGAACATCAATGGGCCAAGCTCGGGTACAACGCCGGCATGTACGCGCTCGCGATGGGTGCCGGCGTCGCGGTGCTGTGTGCGCTTCCGCGTAACTGGCTCGATTCGGTCCCACTGCTGCTCTTCGGCGCGACGCTCGCCGCACTGGCCGCGTTCGTCGTGGACGCCTGCGCCGTGAGCTACGCGATGGGTCGCCTCCGTCGACTCCCGTCGCGCGACGTGCTGCTCACCCTCGCGGCGTGGCAGTGGCACGTCTATCCGTTTGCGATCCTCGGTGCCGCGCTGGGTCGCCTGTACCTCGACGTCGGTGGCGCCGTGCTCGTGCTCACGGTGAC
>JALHSW010000292.1 GCA_022865365.1 Acidimicrobiia bacterium
CCGGCCGCCGGCGGTGATCCGCTGCTGTATCAGCACCTGTTCTGGCTCTTCGGTCATCCCGAGGTGTACATCCTGATCCTGCCCGGCATGGGCATCGTGTCCGAGACGTTGCCGGTCTTCTCCCGGAAGCCGCTCTTCGGCTACGCCGTCGTCGTGTTCTCGGGCATCGCGATCGGGTTCCTCGGCTGGGGCGTCTGGGCGCACCACATGTTCGCAACCGGCCTCGGGCCGGTGGCGGTCTCCGCGTTCGGGCTCTCGACGATGCTGATCGCGATCCCGACCGGCGTGAAGATCTTCAACTGGCTCGGGACGGTGTGGAAGGGCGCAGTTCGCCTGACCACCTCGATGCTCTTCTCGCTGGGCTTCATCGCGATGTTCACCATCGGCGGCCTGTCCGGAGTGCTCCACTCGAACGTCCCGTCCGACACCCAGCAGACCGACACGTACTTTGTCGTCGCGCACTTCCACTACGTGCTGTTCGGCGGTCTGATGCTCGCGGTGTTCGGCGGGATGTACTACTGGATGCCCAAGGTCTTCGGTCGGATGCTGAATGAGCGGCTCGGCAAGATCAACTTCTGGACGATGCTGATCGGATTCAATGTCACGTTCTTCCCGATGCACCTGCTCGGACTCTGGGGTATGCCGCGGCGCACGTACCGCTACGACTCCGGCCTCGGTTGGGAAGGCCTCAACCAGGTTGTGAGCATCGGCGGGTTCCTCATCGCGTTCTCGACGCTGGTCTTCCTCACCAACGTGATCGTCTCGCTCGTGCTCAAGCGCGGCGCAGTCGCCGGCAACGACCCGTGGGACGCCCGCACGTTGGAGTGGTCGATCTCGTCGCCGCCGCCCGAGTACAACTTCGCCGAGGTCCCCGAGGTCACCACCCGCGACGAGTTCTGGCACCACAAGTACACCGAGGACGACGAGGGTCGCCTGCTGCCGATCCCGAGCGGTGGGGCCTACGGGTCGACTGACGATGACCAGCGTGACGCGCACGGCATCCACCTCCCGTCGCCGTCGATCTACCCGCTCGTCATGGCGTTCGGCATGCTGCCGATCGGGTACGCCGCGGTGTACAAGAGCTGGATCCCGCTGATCATCGGCGTGTTGATCCTGCTGTTCGCCATGTACGCATGGGGCATCGAACCCGGCACCGAAGAGGCGTGAGGTAGCAGCCGATGGCGACGATCGACCAGACAACACGGCAGACAACCGGGCCGACGACCGGGCAGACGACGGAGGTCGGCGGTCCCCCGGCGCAGGGAACGCCGGGTCACGACCCGCACGCGACGTCGACAGGGGTCACCAACACCAAGCTCGCGATCTGGCTGTTCCTGTCGTCGGACTGCTTGTTCTTCGGGGCGTTCATCGCTTCGTACCTGCTGTACCGCGGCCGTGACGTCTCGGGCCCAGGACCGCGAGAGCTCTTCGACATCCCGTTCACCTCCGCGACGTCGTTCATCCTGCTGATGAGCTCGCTCACCATGGTGCTCGCGCTGGCGGCGATCCAGCGCGGCGACCACCGACGGGTCCGGATCTGGATCCTCGCGACCGCGCTGCTCGGCGCCACGTTCATCGGGGGTCAGGTCTTCGAGTTCACGGAGTTCAGTCGCGAGGGACTCCACGTGAGCACCAACCTCTTTGGGTCGTCCTTCTACCTGCTCACCGGCTTCCACGGCGCCCACGTGACGATCGGCATCATCTGGCTGCTCAGCCTGTGGGGGATGTCGACCCGCGGCCGACTGCCGACGAAGAAGGCCGAGAGCGTCGAGATCGCCGGCCTGTACTGGCACTTCGTCGATGTCGTGTGGATCGTAATCTTCACCGTCATCTACCTGATTCCCCAGCCGCGCTAGCCGGGCGACGAGGAGGCATCCCGCGATGAGCGAAGGCACGCTCCAACGAGTCGAGGGCGACGTCGCCGTCGTCGCGCGCGGTGAGCTCGGTCATGCCCTCGAACCGGCGCCGGGGCTGCTCCCTGGCGAAGAACGCCCGCACCCGTCGCCCTTCAAGTACGTCGTCATCGCGGTCGCGCTCTGCATCGTCACCGCGATCGAGATCGGCACCTCGTACCTTCAGGGCGACATCCCGAACGGGCTGCTCATCTTCCTGCTGCTCGCGATGGCCCTCCTGAAGTTCGTCGGAGTGGCGGGCTGGTACATGCACCTCCAGACCGACAAGCCGATCTTCCGGCGGTTCTTCATCCTCGGTTGCATCGCCGCGGTGATCCTCTACACGATCGTGCTCGCGACCCTCAGCGTCTTCGCCGCCTAGGGATCGTCGTGGCTCTCGGCGCGGCCCGGATCCCCGGTTGGGAAGCCCAGCCCGACGTGTGGCTGCTCGTCGCCGCGCTCGCTGTCGGCTACTGGATCGCGATCGTCCGCGTCGGCCCGCAGTTCGCGACCCCGGGGCGTCCGCTCGTGAGCCGCCTGCAGGTCACGTGCTGGGTGCTCGGCGTGCTCACCACGTGGATCGCTTCGGACTGGCCGGTCCACGTCGTCGCCGAACAGATGAACTACAGCGTCCACATGCTCCAGCACCTGCTGTTCGCGATGGTTGCGGCACCGCTGCTCCTGCTCGGCACGCCGGCGTGGCTCGCCCGCTGGGCGCTCCGGCCATCGAGCCGGCTGTTCCGGACCGTGCGCTGGCTCTCGCGGTTCTTGCCCGCACTCATCGTGTTCAACGTCGTGCTCGTGGTCACGCATTGGCCGGCGCTCGTGAACGCGAGCCTCGAGTCGCCGTATCTGCACTTCAGCGTTCATGCGGTGCTCTTCGTGTCGTCGCTCATCGTGTGGATGCCCGTGCTCTCGCCGCTGCCCGAGATCCCACGCCTGGCCGCGCCGCTGCGAGCCGTGTACCTCTTCCTGCAGTCGGTCGTGCCGACCGTCCCTGCGTCGTTCCTGACCTTCGGCGCGTACCCGCTCTATGCGTTCTACAAGGGCAAGCCCCACCTGTGGGGGCTCAGCACCCTCGAGGATCAGCAGGTCGCCGGGCTGATCATGAAGATCGGTGCCGGGATGCTGCTCTGGGCGTTGATCGCCGTATTGTTCTTCCGGTGGGCGGCCGACGAGGAGCGTCGCCAGCGCCCGCAGGTCCGCCAGGACCTGGAGCGTGAGCTGACCCGGATGGGCTTGTGAGGATCATCACGAGATGACGACCGACACCGAACAACGAGAAGCGGACCCGGGCGAGGCGTCCGCAGCTCCCCTGGCCATAGAAGGGGCTTCCGACCCGGCCAAGGAAGCGCTCTGGACGCGGTTGATCCTGCCGCTGGCGCTGCCGATCCTCTCGATGCTCGCGGTGCTGCTGTGGGTGCTCAACATCTCACGGGTGTTCCTCGCCGGGGGAAAGACCGGCGCGCTCGTCATCGTGGTGATCGTGATCGTCGCGATCATGTCCGGCGCCGCGATCATGTCGGCTGCACCACGGCTGCGGACCTCCTCGAAGCTCCTCTTCGTGGCCTTCGCGTTCATGCTCATCGTGTCGGCCGGCTTCGTCTCGCTCGGACCGAGCGAGGCGAAGGAGGCGGCCAACGCCGGCGGGTTCATCCCGCCCAAGGGCCCCGCGGTCGCAACAGTCGAGGTCGACGCGCTCCCGTCCCTGAAGTTCCAGGCGACCTCGTTCACCACGAAGGTAGGCATCAACGAGATCAAGTACGTCGACAAGGGCGGCACGCACACGCTGGTGTTCGCCGAACCCGAGCTCGCCGGCTTCGAGCTCAAGGTCCCACCCGACGACAGTGGGAAGGTCGAGCTCAAGGCCGGCGACTACACCGTCTTCTGCAGCATCCCCGGCCATCGCGCCGCGGGCATGGAAGCGACGCTCACCGTCGAGTAGCCGCCGGTCCGGTCCCGGTACACGGCACCAGCACGCGGAGCGCCTTCGGGTCGATCGTTGCAATCGCGGGGAGCGGGCCTACCCGCTCGCCACTTGCCCAGAGGTCGAGGGCGAGTCCGCCACGGTCGGCGAGCACTTCGACCTCGCGTCCGCGGAACATGATCACGCCGTCGACGTGAGTGTGGTTGCCGCGAAAGACGGTCGGAAAGCGCGCGATGAACTTGGCGGTGGGCGCCGCGGTGATCACGCAGACGTCGAGCAGACCGTCGTCGACCTTCGCGTCGGGTGTGATCATGAGGCCGCCCGCGTACCAGCGCGTGTTCCCGATCGCGACGAGCCAC
>JALHSW010000293.1 GCA_022865365.1 Acidimicrobiia bacterium
CGCGTCCCCGCGCCGGGTCGTCAATGTCGGGTTCATCGTGCTGTTCGGCGGCATCGTGGCGTTGATCGCCCTGCTCGACGTCGGGGTCGGTCCGGAGATCGTCACCTGGCCGCTGCTCATCGCCGGCGCCGGGCTCGGAACCCTGGCCTCACAGCTCGGGGCCGCGACCGTGTCGGCGGTACCCGACGAGCAGAGCGGCGAGGTCGGCGGGATCCAGAACACTGGGACGCAGCTCGGCGCTTCGATCGGCACCGCCCTTGCGGGCGCGATCCTCATCTCCGCGCTGACGGCGTCGTTCTTCGCCGGGATCCAGGACAACCCCGACGTTCCCGACAGCGTCACCACGAACGCGCAGACCGAGCTCGCCAGCGGCGTCCCGTTCGTCTCCGACGCCGACCTGGAAGCCGCGCTCTCGGATGCCGGCGTGCCGGCGAAGACGACCGACGCGATCATCGACGAGAACGCGCAGGCCCGGATCGACGGGCTGCGCGCCGCGTTGTCGGTGCTCGCGCTCTTCGCGCTCCTCGCACTGGCCTTCACGAGGGGAATCCCGACAGAACCGCCCGGCGGATCATCCGCGGAGCCGAGCGCACCGCGGAAGCGAGAACCCAGCGAGCAGTCGTCCTGACCCTGGGCTGTTGCCTGAGTCAGGACCGACGCCGTCGGTGCTCGCTCAGTGTCGGTGGTTCGCATGAGGAGGTCGGTCGGTGGGTCAGGGATCGGGCCGCGGACGGCGGGTGTCGGTCGCTGAACGGCTGGGGCGGAGCCTGTCCGTGCCATGATCCCGGCACAGTGCGGGATGGCGCCGGGGGTGACGTGAGCGATCTACCGAGTGGGACGGTGACGTTCCTGTTCACGGACCTCGAGGGTTCCACCCGGCTGTGGGAGGAAAACCCCGAGGCGATGCGCGCCGCGCTCGCCCGCCACGACGAGATCCTGCGCGACACGGTCGAGGGCCACGGCGGTCACGTCGTCAAGACGACGGGCGACGGCCTGCACGCCGCGTTCGCCACCGCGCACGACGGACTCGGCGCAGCGATCGCCGCCCAGGGCGCCCTTGTCGCCGAGGACTGGTCGCTGCCGGAACCGCTCCAAGTCCGCATGGGACTGCACAGCGGCGAGGCCGACGTCCGCGACGGCGACTACTACGGGCCGGCCGTGAACCGAGGTGCCCGCGTTGCCGCAGTGGCCCACGGCGGCCAGATCGTGCTCTCGCGCGCGACCGAAGAGCTCGCGCGTGACGGCCTGGGCAACGACGTGAGCCTCGTGGACCTCGGGGATCACCAGCTGCGCGACCTCGCGCGGCCCGAGCACGTGTTCCAGATCAACACCCCCGGCCTGCGCATCGACTTCCCGCCGCTGCGTTCGCTTGACGCGTTCCCGGGCAACCTGCCGTCACGGCCCACGTCGTTCGTCGGCCGCGACGGCGATCTGCGCAAGGTCGCCGAGGCCCTCGAGCGCGCGCCCGTTGTCACCGTTACCGGTGTGGGTGGCGTGGGCAAGACCCGCCTGGCCCTGCAGGTCGCGGCCGAAGTTGTGCCCCACTACCCCGACGGCGCCTGGCTCTGCGAGCTCGCGACCGCCGACGGCCCGGCTGCACTCATGCAGGTGATTGCCGCGAGCCTCGGCGTGCCGTTGCGGTCCGGGATGGACCCCGCCGACAGCGTGCTCGAGTTCCTCAAGGCGAAGCAGCTCCTCGTCGTGCTCGACAACTGCGAGCATCTCATCGACTCGGCTGGCGCGTTCGCCGAACGCGTGGTGCAGACGTGCCCCGATGTGCGGATGCTCGCGACCAGCCGTGAGGGTCTCGCGATCGAGGGGGAGCTGGTGGTGCCGCTGCGATCGCTCGCCCTGCCCGACGAAGACGCGGATCCTGATGGCGTCACCAGCAGCGCCGCGGTCCGGCTGTTCGTCGAACGCGCGGGTGCAGCGCAATCCGGGTTCGAGCTCCGCTCCGTCGATCTGTCGGCGGTCGCCGAAGTGTGCCGACGGCTTGACGGTATCCCGCTGGCGATCGAGCTCGCGGCGGCTCGGGTCGTCGCCATGACCCCCACGGAGATCGCGGGCTTGCTCGACGAGCGCTTCCGATTGCTGACCGGCGGGCGCCGCACCGCCGTCGAACGGCATCAGACGCTGCGGGCCACGGTCGACTGGTCGTACTCACTGCTCGACGCGACGGAGCAGGCAGTCTTCGATCGGCTCGGTGTCTTCTCGGGGGACTTCGACAGCGCTGCCGCGCAGACCGTCGTCACCGGCTCCGGCATCGAGACGTGGGGCGTCCTCGACGCGCTCGGGAGCCTCGTGGCCAAGTCGATGATCACGATCGACGACTCCGCCGAAGGTGTCGCCCGCTACTCGATGCTCGAGACGCTGCGGGC
>JALHSW010000020.1 GCA_022865365.1 Acidimicrobiia bacterium
CGCACCATCTCGACGGCCGGGCCCGCCGCACCCGCGATGGCGATCCCGGAGAAGTCGTCGGCCGGGAACACCTTCTCGATGCGGCGACTCGCGATGGCCATCCCTGTGGTCGCCCGCCGGTCACCCGCCAACACCACGCCACCGGCGAACCGGATCGCGACGACGGTGGTGCCGTGGAGGATCTCGGGAATCGCCGAGCTCAGGTCGCCCGCGCTCGGCGCCGCCTCGGGTGCTACCCGACGCAACAGATCATGGAAGGACGCCCCAGGATCGGATCCCGACGCGAAGAACGGAAGCGGCGATTCGCTCATCAAGGGCGAAAGCCTACCCCGACCCCTTCACGAGCCCCGTGCCCGATTGACGGTGAGGTCGTGCAGATCATCGTTGCGAACGAGGTACCCGACCGCGTTCGACAACGCATCCGCGTCGTCCCGGAACTGCCCCAGCCCGCCATTGCAGTTGAAGCAGAGCACGCCACGGACCTTCCCCGTCACATGGTCGTGATCAACCTGCTCGGGACCTTGACGCCCACAGATCGGACACACGCGGCCCTGCGCTTCGATCAACGCCTCGACCTCGTCGGCACCGATGCCGTACCGGCGCTTCAGGTGGTAGTGCCGCGAGCCTCCGTAGAGCCGCTCGCGCGTCTCGCGGCAGCGGGCATTGTGACACGGCTTGCAGTACGCGTGGCGGCCGTCGCGCATCCGCCGATTGCGTGGGAACTCCTCCGGAGGCTTCCACTCGCGACAATCCGGGCAGCGCTTCATGACGCGATCGTACGGGTGGGGTGCGACAGCTACGTCCGAGGTTCGAAGGAGGTTTGGACGTAGGTCACTGGCCCCCTTTTTGTACGTACGATTTCACGAACTCCTCCGCGTTGTCTTCGAGGACCTCGTCGATCTCGTCGAGGAGGTCGTCGAGCTCGCCCTTGAGCTTCTCGCCGTGCTCACTGGGCGAGGTCCTGACCTCCGTCCCCTCGTCGACGCGCTCCTTCGGAGCCGGTCGCTGCTTGCGCTGCTGCTCGGGCATGCGGGTGACCCTCCCTGGGGGACGATTCAGATCGACAGACTCACGTTGACAGGCGAGCGACGAGCTCGGCTGGCGTGCTCACAGTGGCGAACAACTCCTCGACGTGCTCCCGGCTTCCCCGGAGCGGCTCCATCATCGGGATCCGCTTCAGGGGGTCAGAGCCCACGTCGAGGATGATGCTGTCCCAGTTTGCCGCGACCACGGCGTCGGGCCAGCGCGCGAGGCAGCCGCCGCGGAAGTACGCCCGGGTGGTCTCGGGTGGATCGGTGGTGGCCGACATCACGTCGGCCTCGTCGAGGAGCCGCTCGATCTTGCCGGCGCGCACGAGCCGCTCGTAGAGCGAGCGGTCGGGTCGCACGTCGCTGTACTGCAGATCGAGGAGCGCGAGCTTCGGGTCGCTCCACGCCAACCCGTCGCGCCCGACGTAGGCGCCGAGGAGCGAGAGCTTCGTGACCCAGTCGAGCTGGCCATCGAGCGTCGACGGATCGTGTTCCAGCGCCGTGAGCACCGACTCCCAACGACCGAGCACTGCGCCGCCGACGTCGGGGCCACCGCACATCGCGAGACCGGTCTCGTCGGCATACTTCTGCGCGAGCCGGAGATACTCCCACTGCAGCTCGACCGCGGTCATCCGGGAGCCGTCGGCCAGCTCGACCGTCGCCTTGCAGGTCGGGTCGTGCGACACGACACGCATCGCGGCGACGGGACCGGAGACGGAGAAGTCCTTGCGACCACCCGCGTTCTCGAAGAAGTCGTCTTCGACCATCGCGAGCACGATCGCAGTGGTGCCAACCTTCAGAAACGTGGCGACCTCGCAGAGGTTCGCGTCACCGGCGATCACGTGCAGTCGCCGGTAGAGCTGCGGGTCGGCATGCGGTTCATCACGCGTGTTCACGATCGGGCGCTTGAGCGTGGTCTCGAGTCCGACCTCTTCCTCGAAGAAGTCGGCGCGCGAGCTGATCTGGTAGTCGACGGGTGCAGCACCGTTCTCGGAACCGACCTTGCCGGCGCCCGTGAACACCTGGCGGGTCACGAACCACGGGAGGAGGTGACGCACGAGCGTCGCAAACGGGAGCGCCCGGTCGACGAGGTAGTTCTCGTGCGTGCCGTAGCTGTTGCCCTTGCCGTCGGAGTTGTTCTTGTAGACGACGACCTCCTGGCCCGGCTCGATCAGGCTCCGGGCCGCGAGCATCGAGCGGGCGAGGACCCGCTCCCCCGCCTTGTCGGCGAGCACGAGCTCGAGGGCGTCGGAGCACTCCGGCGTGGAGTACTCGGGGTGGGCGTGATCGACGTAGTAGCGGGCCCCATTGGTGAGGACCGTGTTGACGAGATGCGTCTCGATCTCGGGCGGCTGCGCCCCGGCGCGGCGCTCGCCGCGCGCATCGACACCGGGCGATTCGTCCTCGAAGTCCCATCCGACCTTGTGGTGCTCGACGTAGCCGTTGATCAGGACCGACGAGGCCAGCACCGGGTTGGGATCGGCCGCGCCACGCAGCACGACGCCGTACTCCGTCTCGATACCACACACCTTGGGAACGGCCACAAATCCAGCCTAGATGCGCGAGGTGCCCCGACGAGCCCAAGGGTGCCTCGCCAGAGCGCGGACGAGGCCGGTCAGAGGTACTGGCCCGTGGTGACGCGCTCGATCTGACGCCCGCCCGTGGCCTCGTCGCCCTCTGACATCAGGGTTCGCACATAGACGATGCGCTCGCCCTTCTTCCCCGAGATCTTCGCCCAGTCGTCGGGGTTGGTCGTGTTCGGCAGGTCCTCGTGCTCGCGGAACTCCTGGGTGATCGACGCGACGAGGTCCTGCGTCGAGATCCCCTTGGCGCCACCGTCGATCAGACGCTTGATGGAGAGCTTCTTGGCGCGCCGGACGATGTTCTCGATCATGGCACCCGACGAGAAGTCCTTGAAGTACAGGACCTCCTTGTCGCCATGCTGGTAGGTGACCTCGAGGAACCGATTCTCGTCGTCGCCGGCGTACATGCGGGCGACGGCCGCATCGATCATCAGCTCGATGGCGCCGTCGGGACCGCCACCTGCCGCGGTCTCCTCGTCGGAGAGTGGCAGCTCGGTCGTGAGGTACTGCCGGAAGATCTGCGCCGCGGCCTCTTCGCCGGGTCGATCGATCTTGATCTTCACGTCCAGGCGACCGGGGCGCAGGATCGCCGGGTCGATCAGGTCTTCGCGGTTCGACGCGCCGATAACGATCACATTCTTGAGGCTCTCGACGCCGTCGATCTCCGCGAGGAGCTGCGGGACGATCGTGCTCTCCATGTCGGACGAGATGCCCGTTCCACGCGTGCGGAACAGCGAGTCCATCTCGTCGAAGAACACGATGACCGGCACGCCTTCTTCGGACTTCTCGCGTGCACGTTGGAAGATCAACCGGATCTGGCGCTCGGTCTCACCGACGTACTTGTTGAGCAGCTCGGGACCCTTGATGTTCAAGAAGTACGAGCGTGTCGAGGCATCCCCGGTCTTTTCGGCGACGCGCTTCGCGAGCGAGTTCGCGACCGCCTTCGCGATCAGCGTCTTGCCGCATCCGGGCGGACCGTAGAGCAGGATGCCCTTGGGCGGCTGCAGCTGGTGCTCGTGGAACAGGTCGGCGTAGAGGTACGGCAGCTCGACCGCGTCCTGAATCGCCTCGATCTGGTCATCGAGGCCGCCGACGTCGGCGTAGGTGACGTCGGGGACCTCCTCGAGCACGAGCTCCTCCACTTCGGGGCGGGGCAAGCGCTCCACCACCAGGCCCGACCGCGTGTCCATCAGGAGATGGTCGCCCGAGCGGAGCCGCTCGCCGATCAGCGCTCCCGCGAGCTCGCAGACTCGCTCCTCGTCGGCGCGGCCCACCACGAGGACACGGCGCTTGTCGTGGAGCATCTCCTTGATCACGACGACCTCGCCCGCGATCTCCAAGCCGCGGGTGAGGACGACGTTCAGCGACTCGTTGAGGGCGACCTCTTGCCCGCGCTCGAGCACGTCGACGTCGACGTCAGGGTGCGCCGACACGCGCATCTTGCGGCCGGCGGTGAAGATGTCCACCGTCCCGTCCTCGTTCGCGCCGAGGAAGGTGCCGTAGGCCGACGGCGGCATCGTGAGCTTCTCGACCTCCTCGCGCAGTGCCGCGATGTGCTCGCGTGCCTCGCGCAGGGTGGCAGAAAGCCGCTCGTTGTGGGAGACGGCCTGGGCGAGCTGGCCCTTGGCCTCGAGCAGGCGCTCTTCGAGGGTCCGAACGCGTTTGGGCGCGTCCTGCAGGCGGCGGCGCAGAACCACCACCTCTTCCTCGAGGGCCTTGGCCTGAGCCTGGAGCTCTCCGACCTGGCGTTCGTACTCGGCGAGGCGCCGCTCGTGCTCCTCGGCCACGTGCCACCTCCTCCCGGGGCTACCCGGGCCTCGCGCGGACCTTACACCGGGCTCCTGGCCGCACTCGGGCACGTTCTTGACTCAGATTTTCCCCGCCGAGGCTGGAGAAAGAGATCTGGTTCGTCTACGCTCAACGCCATACGCCGCACTGCGCGGCACCGATCCGACGAGTTCGACGGCCATGATTCGACGGCCACGAGGAGATGCCCACCATGAAGGTCTGGATCGACCAGGACCTCTGCACCGGTGACGGCCTCTGCGAAGAGATCGCGCCCGACGTGTTCACGCTGCTCGACGACGGGCTTGCCTACGTCAAGGAAGGCTCGAAGGTCTTCAGCGACCCGGGTGGCGCCGAGGGCCTGGCCAACATCCCCGACGGCCAGCTCGACGCCGTCGTGGAGTCGGCCGAGGAGGGTCCGGGCGAGTGCATCTTCATCGAGGCCGACTGACGTCGGCGCACGTGCACGCTCCGACCCGCCCCGGTGTTGCGCACTCGCGACGCCGGGGCGTTTCGCGCTCGGTTCCGGGCACCATGTTACCGACTGGTAACATCTCGGCATGAGCGCCTCGCAGCCACCGCACCTCGCGACGAAGCCGCTGCTGCGCGGCGTGAGCCACCAGTGGGGCGCGATCGCCTTCGGAATCCTCGGGCTCGTCCTGATCCTGAACACGCCCGCGTCGGGTCGCCTGTCGGTGCTGGTCTACGTGATGTGCATCACCACCATGCTCGGGACCAGCGCGCTGTACCACCGCGTCCCGTGGGGCGAGGCCGCGAACGCGCGCATGCAGAAGGCCGATCACACCGGGATCTTCCTCGCCATCGCAGGGACGTACACCCCGATCGCGATCATCGCGCTCGACGGATGGATCCAGTGGACGCTCATCGTGCCGATCTGGGTCCTCGCGGTCACGGGCATCACGCTCGAATGGTTGCCCTTCAAGCCACCCCGCGGGTACGTGACCGCGGTCTACATCAGCATGGGGTGGATCGCAGTGATCGCGTTGCCGGCGGTCTGGAACGAGCTCGGTCCGACCGGGTTCGCGCTCCTGTTCGGTGGTGGCCTCCTGTACACCGTCGGCGCGTTCGTGCACGCCTTCAAGTGGCCCGACCCGTGGCCCCGCGTGTTCGGGTTCCACGAGATCTGGCACGTCTTCGTGCTCACGGCTGCAGCACTGCACTTCGCGTGCATCGCGTTCGTCGTGGTACCGCTCGCCTGACGTCGCGGCGCGGCGTCGGACCACCGCATCAGGCCACGAGGCACGCACCCGTGTCGACGGGCTCCGTTGCGCCACGAACGAGGAACCCCTGCAGGCCCGCGTCGATCTCCACGTCGGTGAGCGCGTAGGCGGTGCTCGCCTCGCCCGGATCGACCGCGAACGCGATCCCCACGACGCGCCCGTCCCGGTCGAACAGCGGGCCGCCGGAATCACCAGGCTCGAGCACCGCACCGAGCACGAACACCGAGCGCTCCGTCTCGGCCGATCGATAGATGTCGGTCCCCGTCGCGGTGATCTCCTCGGCGATACGCGCCGGTGACTCGAGCTGTGGCCCACCCTCCGGATAGCCGATCACCGCACCACTTTCGTCGACGTCGCTCGATCCTCGCTCGGGTGTCGGGAGACCCAGGCCTCGCGCCCGCACGAGGGCGAGGTCGCGCCGAGCGTCGAAGCCGACCACCACGGCATGGACCTCGCGACCGTCGTCGGTCGTGACCGTCGTCGCGCGGTTGCCCGCCACGACGTGCGCGTTCGTGAGCACGAGGTCGTCGGCCACCACAACGCCGCTGCCCTGCTGGAGTTGATCGCACGCCCGTCCATCGACGCGCACCACCGAAGGCCCGACCCGCGCCAGGACCTCTGGTGCCAGTCCCGTCCCCGGTGCCGTACCGGCGTCGGCTGAGGTCAGGCGATCGAAGACCTCGGGGAAGGGCGCGTCACCAACCAGGCGACCCAGCGCTGCAAGCGACCCTGGCGGGCTGGGTGCGATTCGATCGACGGCTCGTGCGATCGCCGAGCCCCGGGCGGCGCGGGCGGGCCACCCCGGTGCGTTCGCGAACGCGGGGACCAAGAGCCAGACCGCGACGAGGACGCAGGCGACACCGGCGAGCGCTCCCGCGATCCGGTCGGGCGTGGACCACCGCACCTGCCCGGGGAGCGACCGCCGGAGCGTGTTCCCCAGGAGCATGCCGACGCCCTGACCTGCGATCGCCATCAGGACGAGGAACGCGATCGCGCCGAGCAACCGGGTGCGCGGCGTCGAGTCACGCATCGCGGCTGCGACGTCGTCGACCAGGAGCGCACCGACGACGACGCCGGCTCCGAGCCCGATCCAGGCAAGGGCGCGGTTCACGAAGCCCTGGCGCCACCCGGCGTACGCCGCACCCGCCGCGACGACCAGCAGGAACGCGTCGACCAAATTCACTCGGCCGGTACGAGGAGCCGCGCTGTCGTGAGGAAGCCGGTGTGCGCGACCATCCGATGATCGGGCCGGACGGACTGCCCCTCGACGTGCCACGTGCGTTGGAGCACCTCGAGTGATTCCGCCATGCCGAACGCCGAGCCCTCGAGCTCCTCGCGCAGTCGGGACACCTGCCCGATCGTCGGGAGGTACGCCAACATGATCCCGCCCGGTCGAAGCGCAGTCTCTGCGTGCTTGACCACCTGCCACGGCTCCGGGAGATCAAGGATCACGCGGTCGAGATCCTCCTCGTCGATGCCGTCGTAGGCGTCGCGGACCTCGACGCGCAGTGGCACGTCGTCGCCGAGCATCCCGATGATGTTCTGACGGGCGCGATCGGCGAAATCGGGCCGGAGCTCGTAGCCGATGACCTCTCCCGTCGGCCCGATCGAACGGAGGAGCGCCATCGTCAGCGCACCCGATCCGACGCCGGACTCCAGGATCCGGGCGCCGGGGAACACGTCTGCGAGCATGAGGATCGGGCCGAGGTCCTTCGGGTAGATCACCTGCGCGCCGCGCGGCATCTCGAGTACGTACTCGGCAAGCGTCGGGCGCACTGCGACGAGGCGGGCACCCTTCGATGTGCGCACCGTGATGCCCTCGGGGTTGCCGAGCAGATCGTCGTGACGAAGCACTCCGGTGTGTGAGTGGAACTCCCCTCCCGGCTCGAGCGTGATGAGGTGGCGCCGCCGTTTGTTGTCGATCAGCAGTACGCGGTCGCCGGGTACGAACGCGCCAGTCACGACGCCCGCTCCCGGAGCTTGCAGAACGCGCACACGTCGGTGGTGGTTGGCGCGCTGCACTTCCGACATACTCCCAGCGCTTCGCGTTCCTGCCTGGCGTCGGCGGCGAAACGTGCGTGACCGCGTTCGAGGAAGCCGAACAAGAACGCGGCCTTCGAGCCCGGAGAGCGATCCTCCAGGGCGTTGAGGATCTCCTTGTACCCGAGGTGCTTGTTGCCGGCCGCCATCGGGCACTCCTCGACCTGGTAGTCGATCCCCTGAACGACGCAGTAGGCGGCCATCTCGCGTTCTCCGAGCCGCACGAGCGGCTTCACCTTGCGGGCGAACCCCTCCGCCGCGGGAAGGACAGGATGCTGACGCCCGAGGTAGCCCGCGTCCCACCGCAGCACGTTGCCCAAGAGCACGGCAGCTTCGTCGTCGAGGTTGTGACCGGTCGCCACGACGTCGTACCCGTGCTCGAGAGCGACCGCGTTGAAGAGGTGGCGCTTCGAGAGGCCACACGCACCGCACGGTGACCGATGTGTGACCGCCACGGCGGCGGGGATGTCGAACCCGAAGTCGTCACCGAGGTCGACCTCGTGCAGCTTCAGGCCGCGCGCGCCGGCGAAGCCGCGTGCGTACCTGATGGACTCGTCGGAGTACTGGTCGATGCCGAGCCCCAGGTAGAGCCCGTCGACGTCATAGCCGAGATCGACGAGGAGGTCCCAGAGCGCGAGCGAGTCCTTGCCGCCGGACACCGCGACCAGGACGCGCTCCCCGGGCTCGAGCATCCGATGGTCGTGCACCGCGCGCCGGACCTGCTCGCGGCAGTGCGTCACGAAGTGCTCGGGGCAGAACGCGGCGTTGTGCCGGCGAACGTCGATGACCGCGGGTCCCCGGCACACGCGACATTTCACGGCGCACCACCCGAGATCACCGGTCGGATCTCGACGACGGCAGCGTCGTCCAGCCGTGCGTCGCGTGGTACGAGCTCATCACCGGCGATCACGAGGACCGACTCCGGGTTGAGCTCGAGGCGTTGCAGGAGCGCGACCACCGAAAGCGGGCCGCGCACCTCGAGCTCCCGCTTCGGGTTGCGCAAGGTGATCTTCATGGGCGCGGGCTAACGCTTGACGGTCCGGATCTCGACGGTCTCCCCCGGGTCGAGCTCGAAGCGCTCGACCGTGACCGGTTCGGCCAGCACGCGGCGAGCGATGCGGACAGCACTCGCCGCAAGACCCACGTAGAGCCAACCGCGCGATCCTTCCAAGAAGCCGCGCTTCAAGCCAGTTCGCGACAGGCGAACGATGATGCCGGCCACGAGGTCAGACGCGCCGGATCTCGACGACAGTGCGACGCTTGCGGCCGCGTCGGCGTCCTAACAGGTAGGCGACGAGGATCGCGAGGAGCAGGGCGACGATGCCCGCGGCAACGCCCGCGCCCTTCGCGGCGTCGGCGCCGACCTCGGCGCCGCCCTGGATCTCGCGCATCTTCGCCTCGATGTCGGCGCGGGTCACGGATCGGGTCGTGCTCATCGGGCCTCCTTGCGTGCGCGCCAACCTGTGCGCGTCTTCCACGTGATCGCGCCGCAGAGCAGCAACGCGAGGAACACGATCAGGTACGGCGCCCACGACCAGTCGCCGGTGAACGTCTCGCCGGTCTCGGTCTGCAGAGCGCGCAACCCGCCCACGCCCAGCAGCGCCGCGCCCAGTCCGAGCAACAGCGAGCCCGCGATCCCGAACGCGACGTAGCGCCCGAGTTGGCGCAGCGGGACAAGGGTCTCCTGCTTGACGTACGTGATGACGAGGTCGCGGAGCTCCAGCACGAGCTGGGGCAGCGGTGCTCCCGATATCGCTCCCGACGGGGGCGCGCCCGGCGACGTGGTGCCATGAGTCGTGCTGGTGGCTTCGGGCATCGAGGCCGAGTCTACGGCTGCGCGGTGGCGACGGGCTGGGGAACCAGCTCGTCGGCCGAGGGCGCGTCGGGGAACGTGGCAATGGCCTGGGCGATCCGGCCGCGCAGCGCAATGCCCGCCTGTTCGGTGAAGCCGCCGTTGGCGAGGAACGCGAACCGCAGCGGCCGGCCGACGTCGACGATGCCGACCAGTCCGGTGACACCGTCGAGCGAGCCGGTCTTGCCCCGGACCTTGCCGGTGAGGTCCCCCCCGATCTGGTCGACGAGCGTGCCGCGCTGCCCTGCGATCGCGAGTCCGTTCCAGAGGGCGGCGTACTCGGGGAGCGACCCGAGCTCGAAGGCACCGAGGAGGAGGTTGCACGTGAGGCGATTCCCGCGATCGAGTCCGGAGCCGTCGACGACCGCCGCGTTCGCAGTCGGCACTCCGAGCTCGCCGAGCTTCGCGAGTATCGCCGCCGTCCCGGCTGCCGTCGTGCCCTGCTGCGAGGTGCGCAAGCCGATCTCGCGCGTGAGCAGCTCCGATCCGAGGTTGTCGCTCGTGCTGATCTCCTCGCCGATGACGTCGGCGAGCGGCGGCGACGAGACCTTCGCGACCTCGACCGCGCCCGGTGGCGCGACCTCGCGCGTCGGGCTCTTCCCTATGTCGACGCCCCGTTCTTCGAGGAGCTCCCCCAGCTTCTCGGCTGCGAACACCGCGGGATCATCGACCGGGACGGGCTTGGGTCGCAACGCGGAGAACCCGCCGTTCACGGTGAGCGCGCCGATGGGCCCCACCTGGCCTTCGGTGCGGTAGCTCTCCTTCCATGTGGGCAGGTAGCGCAGAGCCTCGTAGCGCGAGTCGTCCGCCGCGATCCCCTTCGGGATGCGCTTCACCCCGGCCGCGACGATCGCGTCCGCGAGCGCTGCGAGCGACGTCGTCGGAGAGCCGCGCAGCTCCGGTATCTCGTCGCGGAGCGCCTGGACGTCGGGGGTCACGAGCAGCGGGTCGCCCCCACCGACCAGGAACAGACGATCGACCGTGCCGCCCTCCGGCGCTTGTGCCGCCATGACGCGCGTATCGAGTGTCGTCTCGGGTCCGAGCACGGCGAGCGCGGTCGACGCCGTGAGCAGCTTCTGGGTGGACGCCGGCACGAGCGCGGTGTCGCCGTTGTGGGAGGCGAGCGGGGCGCCACCCTCGTCGACGAGGAAGCAGCTGTCGGTGCCGGCCGCCGTCGCGTCGAGTGCGGTCTGCAGGCGCTGGGCCCCGACCGCGTCGACGATCGGTTGCGGGACGCGGCGCGCCGACCATGCCGGCGCGCCCGGCGTCGCGATCGACGGACCGGCGGCCTTCGCCGAGTCGGTGCTCCGGATCGCGAGAACGCCACACACCAAGGCCGCGATCATGAGCAGCACTGCGAAGGTGCGGGTCGGGCTCACATCAGGCCTCGACGGTGCCGGAGGCGCGCGTCGCGCCACAGGTGCTCGAGCGCGGCGACGGCCCGCTGGGCGGTCGGATAGCAGTAGCGGCCCGTGGCCCGCACGGTCGTTGGGCCGGCGTTCGCGGGATCCGCGAGCGCGAGCTCGGTGGCGGTGAGGATCGGCTTGCCGGACGCCTCCGAGACCTCGGCGGCTGCTCGCGCGAAGCGGGCATCTTGGCGCTCGTGGTACGCAACGACGCGTTCGATCCCCGGATCGCCACCGAACCGTCCCTCGCGCAGCAGCCTCGCTTGGTTCGATTGGATGCCGAGGCCGAGGTAGATGATCGCGTCGACCTCGGGGCTGTCCGCCACGAGCCCGAGAACCTCGGGGATCGTGTCGCGTGTCTCTCCGCCCGCCAGATCGATCGGGTTGTTGCGGCTCCACCGAGGTGGGAGCCGCTCGTCGATCGCCGCGAGCAACGACTCCGGCAGCTTCACCAGCTCGAGCTCGGATCGCGTGATCGCGTCGGCGGTCACCACGCCCCAACCGCCTGCGGTCGTGACGACCGCGACCCGCGGTCCACGAGGCAGCGGCTGGGTTGCGAAGGTCGCGGCCGTGTCGAATGCCTCTTCGACGTTGTTCGCTCGGGTGATGCCGGCCTGGTGGCACATCCCGTCGAAGACCCGGTCGTCGGACGCGAGCGCACCGGTATGTGACGCAGCGGCGCGCTGTCCCCCGCTCGTCGCGCCACCCTTCAACACGACGAGCGGCATCTCGGCCGTCACTGCGTGCACGCGGTCGAAGAACGCTCGACCATCCGCGATGCCCTCGACGTACGCGAGCCCGACGCGGGTGGCGGGATCAGACGCGAAGTATTCGAGGTAGTCGGGAATGGTCAACGCCGCGGCGTTGCCGGCCGATACGGCGCGACTCACCCCGACGCCGGACGCGCGGGCGTAGTTCTGGAACGACGATACGAAGTTGCCCGACTGGCTCGCGATCCCGATCGCTCCGGGCGGCGGGTAGGGCGCGACGATCTGGGCGCAGAGCCGCGCCGGCGTCGACACCACACCCTGACCGTTCGGCCCGGCGAGCAGGATGCCCAGCTCGTCGGCGAGCGCCACCAGCTCGGCTTCGGCCCGGCGACCTTCGTCGCCCGCCTCGCCGTAGCCCGCGGAGGTGAGGAATGCGGCCCCGATGCCGCGAGCCGCACACGCCCGCAGGAGCTCGACGTTCGCGGACGCGGGCGTGCACACGAACACGAGGTCGATCCGCACGTCGTCGGGGAGATCATCGAGCGTCTTCAGCATCGGGACGCCGAGCACCTCGCCGCCGTCGCGGTTGGTGCCGTAGACCGCCCCCTCGTAGCCCTGCGTCACGATGTTGTGCAACGCGACGAAGCCGAACTTGGCCGGATGCGTCGAGACGCCCGCGACCAGCACGCCGCGCGGCTCGAACATCGCGCCGAATCGCTCCGGGGCGATCCGCGGCTTCATGCGCGCACCTCCACGAGCGCATCCACGGCAATCGGGGCGCCGTCGACGATCAACAGCGGGTTGACGTCGACACTCGCCACATCCGGGCGATCGGTAGCCAGCCGTGAGAGTCCCAGGAGGACCGCGACCACCGCGTCGCGGTCGACGGCAGGCTCGCCCCGCACTGGCCCCAGGATCGCGGCTGCGCTGAGGTCGTGGAGCATCTCGTGTGCATCGATGACATCGATCGGCGCAAGCCGGAATGCCACGTCGGCAACGGCTTCGGCGAGCACGCCGCCGAGGCCGACCATGACGCACCGGCCGAACTGCGGGTCGTCGTGGAGCCCCACGATGAGCTCACGGGTCGCCCGGACCATGGGCGCGACCAGGAGTGCGACAGCGCCATCGTCGGGAGCGGCCGCCCCGAGCAGGTCGACCGCCGCGGCCTCGACCTGCTCCGGGCCCCCGAGCGACAAGCGGACCAGTCCTCGCTCGGTCTTGTGCGCGATCCGCTCGCCCGTGAGCTTCGCCACGACCGGATACCCGAGCTCGTCGGCTGCGGCGACCGCGGCCGCGGCCGTCGCGACAACCCGATCCGGGACACAGGGAACGTCGTAGTCGGCCAGGAGCGCCTTCGACTCGGCCTCAGAGAGGGTTCGTCGACCGTCAAGCGCGTGTCGCGCGCTCACACCGCCCCGCTCATACCTGGCGATCCTGGCCGACCCAGAACTCGTCACGCATCACTCGCTTGAGGAGCTTCCCGGCGTCGGTGCGGGGCAGCTGCTCGCGGACCTCGTACCCGCGCGGCCGCTTGTACCCACCGATCCGCTCGTCGACGAACGCCCGCAGCTCGTCGAGCTCGATCGTCTCGCCGGGCTTCGGCTGCACGACGGCATAGACGGATTCGCCCCACTCGTCGTCGGGGATACCGAAGACCGCCGCGTCGATGATCTGCGGGTGCGCGTACAACACCCCCTCGATCTCGGCGGGATAGATGTTCACGCCACCCGAGATGATCATGTCCTTCATGCGGTCCCGGATCGAGAGGTACCCCTCCCGGTCGACCGAGGCAACGTCGCCGACAGACTTCCAGCCCCGCGCGTCGCCGTCGTCGTCGAGCTCGGAGAGCTGTTCGTCGGTGCGGTGGTAGCCGTCCATGGCCAGGCGCGTCCTGATGAAGAGCTCGCCGGGCTCGTCGGCCCCGGCTTCGGTGCCGTCGTCGCGCACGATGCGAACCTCGATCGGCCCGTAGGTGCGTCCGCACGACCCCGGCTTGCGCAGCTGGTCCTCGGGCTTGAGGACGGTGACGACGCCCAATTCGGTCGATCCGTAGACCTCGTACAGGAACCCGTCGCCCATCTTCTCGATGAGCTCCTGCTTCAGCGCGTACGGGACCGGGGCCGCATTGGCGATGAGGCATCGCATCGACGACACGTCGGCACGCGCGAGCTCACCCGGCGGGAGGCTCACGATGCGCTTGAGCTGAGTCGGCGCGGAGAACGTGTTCGTGACCCGGTGCTCCTTGACGAGCCGCAGCCACGACACCGCGTCGAACTTGCGCAGCACCACGACCGGACACCCCATGGTGTGACTGATCGTGGCGAATGCCAGGGGCCCCGAGTGGTAGAGCGGCCCCGTGGTGAGGTGCGTCTCGTCGCCGAGGCGCAGACCCAGCTCGCCGAGCAACGCGAACACGGTCCCGGGATCGGTGGTGGTACGGAGCGCCCCCTTGGGCTTCCCCGTCGTGCCCGAGGTGTAGATCATCGAGGAGCCCGATGTCGCGTCCGGTGCGTCGGGCGGCTCAGCCTCGGACGAGCTCGCGAGCACGTCATCCCATCGCTCGAATCCGGGCGGAGCGTCGCCGCCGTACACGACGAAGCGACGGACCTTCGGGAGATGGTGGCTGACCGAAGCGAGGAGCGGCGCCTGCTCGGCGTCAGTGATCACGAGGGTTGCGTCGGAGTTGTCGACGACGTACGCCATCTCGTCGGCATTGAAGCGGTACGACAGCGGGACGGCGGTGAGGCCGGCCTTGCGCGCGGCGTGGAGCGTGACGAGGACCTCGAGTGAGTTGGGGCCGCACCACACCATGCGCTCATCCCGCTCGCTCCCGAGAGCACCGAACGCGTTCGCCAGCCGGTTGACCAACGCGTTCAGCTCACCGAACGTGGTCGCCGACGGACGTCCACCACCGGACGCGTCGACGATGACCGCGGCTGCGCCGGGATTGGCCTCGGCGTGCGCTGCGAGTAGGTCCGCCAACTGTCGCTCCGGTCAGGCGTTCGGGTCAGGCGTTCGCTCCCGCACGCGGATCGGCCACCGGAGGCGGAGCGAGGCAATAGCCTACCGTTGTGTTTCGTCCGTTCCCCTTGCGCGGCGTGATCGAGGGGTTCTACGGCCAACCGTGGTCGCACGACGCGCGGTTGGAAGCGATCACCTTCCTTGCAGCACGCGGCATGAACGCCTACGTCTATGCCCCGAAGTCCGACCCGCTGCACCGCGACCGGTGGCGCGAGCCCTACACACCGTCGCAGCTCATCGAGTTCCGGGAGCTCGCCGACGCTTGCCGGGGCTGCGACACGAGGTTCGGTTTCGCAATGTCCCCCGGACTCGACATCGAGTACGGGTCGGAGCGCGATCGCGACACGCTGCTCGCCAAGCTCGCGCCAGTCACCGACGCCGGCGTCGACTGGGTCGTCCTCGCGCTCGACGACATCGCTCCTCGGCCTGGCCTCGCGGCCGAACAGGGCGCGCTCACGGGCTGGCTGCGTGACGCGCTCGAACCAAGCGTGCGGATCTCCGTGGTGCCCACCGAGTACGTCGGCACCCATCCGACCCCCTACCTCGTCGAGCTCAGCGCCGGTCTCCCCCCCGAGGTGGACGTGTTCTGGACCGGCCCGACGGTCTGCTCCCCGACGATCACCGCGTCGAACGCCCGTGCGTGGCGCGACGCGATCGGCGGTCGTCCGCTGCTCCTCTGGGACAACTACCCGGTGAACGACTCGGTGATGGAGCACGAGCTCCACCTGGGTCCGTACCGGGGACGCGACCCCGATCTCGCCGATGTCGTCGACGGCGTGCTCTGCAACCCGATGATCCAACCCCGCGCGTCGTTGGTCGCACTCTCCACCGCCGCCGACTTCCTGCGTGACCCCGACGCGTACGACGAGGGCGACTCATGGCGACAGGCGATCGCGGCGGTGGGTGGCGACCGGTCCGACGGCCTGCTCGCCATGGCGCGCGCGTGCTGTGACGGCCCACTCGCCCGCCCCGAGGAGCTCCCGCTCCACAATCTGGTGGTCACGCTCGCCGACGAGCTCGAGGGGCCAGGATGGCCCGCACCACTGCGGCGCGCCCGCGAGGAGCTCCGTTCGGTGTGCGCCGCCGCGGTCGCCTGGCGCGACGCGTCCGACGATCCGCTCGCTGCTGAGCTCGGGCCCTGGCTCCGGCAAGCCGCTCGTGAAGCCGAGACCGGCCTGGCCGCGCTGCGCCTGCTCCAACAGGTCCGGCCGATCGCGACGCTCGACACCGCCGGCTCTGGTCGGGCCGCCGCACCGGACGCCGAGCTGGCGTTGACGCAATGCTTCACCTTGCTGTTCATGTGGACGGCGGCGCGCGAGGCCTCCCACGAGATCGTGTTCGGCCCCCGGTTCGGCCTCCATGCCGCGGTTATTCAGCTCGACGACGGGCGACCGGCCCTCGACGTCGCGCTCGCGGTGCGCGAGGACGCTTCGGTCATCGACCGCCTCGCGCGCCTCGCGCTCGAGCACTACGAACGGTGGACCGCCGGAACCGCCGACGGACTACGGGTGATGGTCGACGGTGCCGAGGTCGCGCTCGAGGCCGGTGGTCGGTTCCGGTGCGAGCCCGGGGGCGTCGTCCTCGTGCGCGCCGGAAGATGGGCCACCAGGGTGTCGGACGCCACCCGGGTGACCGAAGCAGCGCCGCCCTTCCGCGATCCTCGGCTCGTCTGAGGCCACCGCCGTGACCGCGATCCTGACGAGCACCGCGCTCTGCCCGCCGGGGCCGCCTAGTCAGGGTTGGATCGCGTTCGCCGACGGTGTGATCGTCGACATGGGCCGCGTACCTCCCCCGATCGACACCCACGATTCCGTGCAGGACCTGGGCGACGCGCTCATCACTCCCGGCTTCATCGACCTGCAGTGCAACGGCGTCGCCGGCGATGATCTGGCGACCGCCGACGACGCGGGTTGGCGACGAGCCGCCGCGAGTCTGGCGCAGCACGGGACGACGGCATACTGCGGGACCCTGGTCAGCGCCGCACTCGATTCCTACGAGGTACCGCTGGCGCGCGCCGAAGCGCTGCAGGCCTCGCGAGCCGCGTCCGGCGCCGCGTTGCTCGGCGTCCACCTCGAAGGTCCGTTCCTCGGCGGTGCGCCGGGCGCCCACGATGCCGCGCTGCTTCTCGATGCCGACGTTGCCTGGATCCGCGCCCTCCTCGAACACCGCCCGGGACTCGTGCGCATCGTCACGCTCGCTCCCGAGGCCGACCCCGGATTCGCCGCCACCCGTCTGCTCACCGACGCTGGTGTCGTCGTCGCACTCGGGCACTCCCGCGCGACCTACGACCAGGCGCGGGATGCAGCCGATGCCGGTGCCCGAATGGTCACCCATCTCTTCAACGGCATGGGTCCGCTGCATCACCGCGAACCGGGGCTCGTCGGGGCGGCGCTCGACGACGACCGCTTGACTCCCACGATCATCGCCGACGGGATTCATGTGCACGCTGCCGTCCTGCGGCTGACCCTCGCGCGCAAGGCGAACGTCGTGGTCGTGAGCGACGCGGTGGCCACGACCACGGGTGTCGTCGCGCGCGACGGTGGCGCGTTCCTCGCGGACGGCACGCTCGCCGGCGCGACCTCGCTCCTCGACTCCAGCGTTTCGACGCTCGTACGAGCGGGCGTCGCGATCGAGCGAGCAGTCGAGGTTGTGACCACCGCACCAGCGCGGCTCCTCGGACTCGACGATCGAGGCCGCCTTGCCGTGGGCGCGCGCGCCGACATCGTGGCGTCCGACGTGGAGACGCTCCTGCCGCGAGCCGTATGGATCGGTGGCGTGCCGGTCGCCGACGTCGGTCTCCGCCCGTAGCGTCCCCCGGGAGCGTCCCCCGGTAGCGTCTGGGCGTGAACCGATTCGCGTCGGCGTTGTCCCTCCACCCGGTCCCAGCGCACGCCGTCGGCGAGACCGCGGGTGAGGTCCTCGAACGGCTCGACGCGGAGGACCCCGACCTCCTCGTGTGCTTCGCTTCGCCACACTTCGTCGGCGCCCTCGACGACATGGTGCACGCCATGCGCAACCTCCTTGATCCGAGCGTGCTCCTTGCGGTCACCACGGGCGCCGTGGTCGGCGACGCGCGCGAGGTCGAGGACGGTCCCGGGTTCGCGGTGTTCGCGGCGCGGCTCCCCGACGCCCGGCTGACGCCGGTCGCGCTCCGGGTCGAGGAGACCCCGGACGGAGCATCGGTCGTC
>JALHSW010000294.1 GCA_022865365.1 Acidimicrobiia bacterium
GCCGTGTGCGCGCTCGTATGGGCGAACGTCGACGCGAGCTCGTACACCGAAGTGTGGGGCCACGAGCTCACGATCGGCATCGGTGATGCCTCGATCTCCCTCCCGCTCTCGCACTGGATCAACGACGCGCTCATGACGCTCTTTTTCTTCGTCGTCGGACTCGAGATCAAGCGCGAGCTCGTCGAAGGCGAGCTGCGCGACCGCGGGAACGCGGTGCTCCCCGTGCTCGCCGCGCTCGGCGGGATGGTGCTGCCTGCACTTCTCTTCCTGTCGCTCAACGCCGGCGGCGCGGGCGCCGACGGTTGGGGGATCCCGATGGCGACCGACATCGCCTTCTCGCTCGGGGTCCTCGCGCTGCTCGGCTCGCACGTGTCGTCCGGCGTGAAGCTCTTCCTCCTCACGCTCGCGATCGTCGACGACATCGGGGCAATCCTGGTGATCGCGATCTTCTACACGTCGGACCTCGAGCCGGAGTGGTTGCTCGGAGCACTCGGCGCGATCGTTGTCGTGGTGCTCATGCGCCGGCTCGGGGTACAGCACCCGGCGCTGTACCTGATCCCGGGCTTCGTGCTCTGGCTCTGCATGTACGAGTCCGGGGTCCAGGCGACGATCGCCGGGGTGGTGCTCGGCCTGCTCACACCGGTAATCCGCGGTCCGACCGCCGGGCCGGCCGAGCGGCTCGAGCACCGGCTCCACCCGTGGTCGAGCTTCCTCGTCGTTCCGCTCTTCGCGCTCGCCAACGCCGGCGTCGTGCTCGGAGCCGACGCCATCGAACGCGCGGGCACCAGCGCCGTCACCTGGGGTATCGCCGTCGGGCTCGTCGTCGGCAAGGTGCTCGGGATCACGATCCTCACCCTGCTCGCTCTCCGCCTCGGACTCGGCCGACTCCCGGCGGGCATGCGGGCGCGTCAGGTCGTCGGGGTCGCAGCCGTCGCCGGGATCGGGTTCACCGTCTCGCTCTTCGTCGCCGACCTTGCCTTCACGGGTGCGCTGCTCGACGATGCGAAGATCGGCATCCTCGGTGCGTCGGTCGTTGCGGCCGTGCTGGGTGCGATCGTGCTGCGCGTCGCGACTGGTCCGTCGAACGGCCATACGTTGGCCTCCGAGAGCGAAGGAGCCTGATGCGCGTCGTCGCGCTCGTGAGCGATCTCATGGATCGCAGCCGCATCGCCGCGGCGGTCCCCGCAGCGACCTTCATCGCCGACATCGACGCCGCCACCACCGGAGCCGTCACTCGAGCGGCTGTCGTCGTGATCGACCTGGCTCGTCACGGCGACGCGGTCGCGACGGTGCGCCAGGCTTCGCCCGATGCCTTCATCGTGGCCTTCGGGTCCCACGTCGACGACGAACAGCTGCTCGCGGCCCGGGCTGCCGGAGCCGACCGGGTACTGCCCCGGTCCCGGTTCTTCCGGAATCCGGCCGCGGCGATGGCGCTCGAGGACGGGCCGTGACAGCCTGTTCTCCCTTATGGCCCGGCCGGCAGTAACTCCGACGACCGCGGCGAGGTCCGACCTCCCATGAGCTCGGTCCTCACGCGCGTCGAGCGCGCCGCTACTGGCCCCGGCGCCATCACGTTCCTCGGCTCGGCCGGGGCGGAGGGCCGCGAGTGCGTCCCGTGGGCGCGGCTCCACGATGACGCTCAGGGCGTCGCCGCCGCGCTCCAGGCTCGGGGTGTCGGTCCGGGCGTGCACGTCGCGCTCCTGGGGCCGACCAGCCGCGCGCTCGTCACGGCGATCCAGGCGACCTGGCTCGCCGGCGGCACCCTCGTGTGCCTCCCGCTCCCGATGCGGCTCGGCTCCATCGAGGAGTTCGTGCAGCAGACACGCCGCCGCATCTTCAACGCCGAAGCCGGCCTGGTGGTCGTCGATCCCGAGCTCGAACCGTTCCTCGCCGTCGAGCCGGGTGACCCCCCGGTGGTGCGACTCGACGAGCTCCGGGGCGAGGCAAGGGCGTGGGAGCGCCCGGTCGACGATCCGGAACGGCTCGCGATCATCCAGTTCACCAGCGGATCGACGGCCGACCCCAAGGGCGTGATGCTCCCGCACCGCTGCGTCGTCGACAACATCGACGCCATCGTCGAAGGAGCGGCGCTCACGAGCGACGACGTCGGCGTCTCGTGGTTGCCCCTCTACCACGACATGGGTCTCATCGGTCTGCTGCTGACGCCGATGCTCACCGGCTTCGATCTCGGATTGGCGCCACCCCAAGACTTTCTGTCGTCACCGGGCGATTGGATGCGCTGGGTCTCCGAGCAACACGCGACGATCACCGGCGGTCCCAACTTCTCCTACGCCCTCGCCGCCCGTGCGCTGCGCCGTCTCGACGGACTCGACCTCTCGGCGTGGCGGATCGCGCTCAACGGCGCCGAGCCCATCGATCCCGTCTCGGTCGAGTCCTTCGTCAAGGCGGGCGCAGTCCACGGTCTCGAGGCCAGCGCGGCATTCTGCGTCTACGGCATGGCCGAAGCCACCCTCGCGATCTCCTTCCCCGAGCCCGGTACCGGCATGACCGTCGACACGGTCGACCGTACGACGCTGGAGCAAGAGCGATTCGCCGCGTCGGCTTCTCCCACCGCCGACGCTCGCCGGCTTCCCTTCCTCGGGCGAACGCTGCGCGGACTGGAGCTACGAGTCTGCGATCCAGAGACCGGCGCTCCGCTCGCTGACCGCGAGGTCGGTGAGATGGAGCTGCGCGGAACCTCGATCACACCCGGGTACTTCCGGCGCGACGACGTCACCGAGGCGATGCTGCACGACGGCTGGCTCCGCACCGGGGACCTCGGCTACCTCGTCGATGGCCAAGTGGTCGTGTGTGGCCGCATCAAGGACGTGATCATCATCGGGGGGCGCAACGTGTACCCCGAGGAGGTCGAGCGGGCCGCGGCGAACGTCGACGGTGTACGGCCCGGGAACATCATCGCCTTCGGCACCGAAGGGCGCCGGGGGAAGGAAGGCATCGTCGTGGTCGCGGAGACCCGCGGCGCGGCCAGCGGCGAGGTCCGCGACGACGTGATCGATCGGGTTTGCGACGCGGTCGGCATCCCGCCGCTCGACGTCGTGCTCGTGGACGCCGGGAGCCTCCCGAAGACCTCCTCGGGCAAGCTCCAGCGCTCGACCTGCAAGGCCCAGTATCGGGAAGACGAGCTGAGCCGGGCCTGAGCGCACCCCACCCCGTTGCTGACGGGGCTCCGCGCCCGACGTCGGGGCGCTCGGGCGGTCACAATGGAGGCCCCCCGCCCCATCGCGAGGCCATGGACACCGTCATCACTTCCGCTGTCACGACCCCGAAGGCAGGGGCGAGCACACCCGCCGC
>JALHSW010000295.1 GCA_022865365.1 Acidimicrobiia bacterium
AGACGTCCGTCGGTCTCGCGGCGGGACTCGCCCGTGCGTGCGCGCTCCCCGAGGCCCCGTTCGCGTGCGGGCTCGCCACCGCGTCGCTGCTCCCTGCGGACGTGACCCGAGACCCGCTCGTCTCCCGACGTGGACGGCTCTCGACGCGTCTCGTGGTTCCCGACCCCGAGCTGCTCGCCCGCTACTCGGTCGCGCCTTCGAGCCAGGTCGTAAGCAGTTGAGCCAGCTCATCGGGACGCTCGAGGTGCACCGAGTGCCCGGCCTTGGGCACGGTCACATGCGTCGCGTTCTCGCCGATCGCAGCCGTCATCTGCTCCGCGAGCTCGCCGTACGTGCGGTCCCACTGACCGCTGACGAGCAGCACCGGCATCGCCAGGGTGCCGAGCTGGTCCCACATCGGCGCCTGCATCCCTTGGCCGAGCGCGCGCAACTGGTGGACGAGGCGGTGCACCGTGTTGCCACGGCGGCGTTCGTCGAGCATCGCGGCCTGGCGCGGGAGCGTCTCGAACAGGCGCTGATCGAGCCAGCGCTCGAGGAACGCCTCCACACCGTCGCGCTCAGCGTCAGCGGCGAGCTGCTCGTCGGAGGCGCGACGGGCACGGCGTTCGCCAGACGAGCGGATCCCCGCGGTACCGCTCACCAACACGAGGCGCAAGACGACCTCGGGCTGATCGAGCGCGAGGCGCAGGCAGAGTCGAGCACCCATCGAGTAGCCGACCCAGGTGCCCGCCCCGCCGCCCCGTTGTCCGATGGCTTCGGAGGTCGCGACGAAGTCGAGGCCGTCCGGGACCTCGAGGGCCTGGACGTCCCAGTCTCGGGGCAGACGGGCCTCGACGCGGTCCCACGATTCGGCCGTCTGGGTGAACCCATGAATCAGCCGGATCTGCACCCCGGCATCCTCCCATGCGCGATCGGTTCACCCCACCTTCGGCGGAGATGTCGAAGGCTGCAGCTCTATCGGGTCCACCCGTGATCCAGCACGCCGAGACCGGTGACGTTGACGCCCGAGACGTCAATCCTCACGATGTCAACACGTCGTTCGCCCGCACGTTCGCCGACGAGCTCGTGCGCGGGGGCGTGACCGATGCCGTCGTCGCCCCGGGGTCTCGCTCGGCGCCGCTCGCGCTGGCCCTCGCCGGCGACGGTCGGGTGTCGGTGCACGTGCTGCTCGACGAGCGATCCGCAGCCGGCTTCGCCCTCGGCGCGGCGAAGGCGTCGGGGCGCCCTTCGGTCCTGTGCTGCACCTCGGGGACGGCGACCGCTCACTTCCATTGGGCGGTCCTCGAGGCCCACCACGCGCGGGTGCCGTTGATCGTCTGCACCGCAGACCGCCCACCCGAGCTCCAGGGCGTCGGTGCTGCGCAGACGATCGACCAGACCCGCCTCTACGGCGACGCCGTGCGTTGGTTCCACGACCCGGGTCTGCCCGCCGACACCGCCGGTGCCGGTGGGCGCTGGCGCGACGTCGCGGCTCGTGCGGTCGTCGCCGCGACGGGCTCGCCCGCCGGACCCG
>JALHSW010000021.1 GCA_022865365.1 Acidimicrobiia bacterium
CTCCTGGGCTCACCTCAGCTCGAGTATCCGGCCATCCACCTGACCGGCACGAACGGCAAGACGTCGGTGACTCGCCTGGCTGGGTCGCTGCTCGTGGCCAACGGCTTGTCGGTCGGCTCGTACACGTCGCCCCACCTCGAGCGGGTCAACGAACGGATCGGCTGGAACGCCGACGAGATCCCCGACGACGAGCTCGCGGAGCTCCTCGTGCTCATCGCCGAGATCGAGCCGCACCTTCCGGCGACACCCAGCTATTTCGAGATCCTGACCGGTGCCGCTCTGCGCTACTTCGCCGATGTCGCGGTCGAAGCGGCTGTCGTCGAGGTCGGTCTCGGCGGCCGCTGGGACGCGACGAACGTCGTCGACGCGCGTGTCGCGGTGATCACCAACGTCAGCATCGACCATGTGGAGTACCTCGGACCGACGCGCGAGGGGATCGCCGAGGAGAAGGCCGGCATCGTCGAGTCGGGGGCCACCCTGATACTCGGCGAGACGGCGCCGGAGCTGGCGCCGATCTTCGAGGCGTGCGACGCCGGCGCGATCTGGTTGCGTGATCGCGAGTTCGGCGTGAGCGCGAACGATCTCGCGCACGGCGGCCGGCTCGTGAGCATCTTCACACCCGGCGGCTCGTATTCCGACGTGTTCCTCTCTCTGCACGGCGCGCACCAGGCCGACAACGCAGCGGCTGCGATCGCCGCCGCCGAGGCGTTTCTCGGCCGTGCGCTCGAGGCCGAGGTCGTCGCCGAGGTGTTCGGCCGGGCGCGTTCGCCAGGTCGCCTCGAGGTCGTCGGCCACCAACCGCTCGTCCTCCTCGATGGCGCCCACAACGTCGCCGGTGCGACCGCCCTGCGATCGGCGCTGGCCGAAGAGTTCCCGTCGTCGCCTCGGACCCTCGTGATCGGCCTCCTCCGCGAGAAGGACCCCGACGAGATGCTCGAAGCGCTCGGCGCTGTACATGCGGCCCGGGTCGTCTGCTGTCGAGCACCCAGCCCCAGGGCACGACCACCCGAGGAGGTGGCGGCCGCGGCCATCGAGGCCGGGCTGGATCGCGATCGGGTCGAGATCGTCGACGACGTCGCCGAGGCCGTGGCTCGTGCCATCGCGGCGACCGGCCCGGACGAGCAGGTCGTCGTGACCGGCTCCCTCTACGTCGTCGGCGCCGCCCGCGCCGCCCTCCACCTTGCATCGTGAGGCTCGACAACCTGGGGTCGCGTCCCGGCCGGGCGGAGCGTCGCCACTAGGTTGGCCGTCATGAGCAACCGAACGCCTGGTCACCGAACGCTGGTCCTCTGCAAGCCCGATGCCGTCGAGCGCGGCCTCGTGGGTGAGATCGTCGGGCGACTCGAGGCCAAGCAGCTCCGGCTCGTGGCCGTGGAGCTGCGTCAGATCGACGCTGAGCTGGCGGGGAAGCACTACGACGAGCACCGCGACAAGCCGTTCTTCGGCGAGCTGGTGGCCTTCATCACCCGGAGCCCGCTCGTCGCGATGGTGCTCGAGGGTGGTCCGGACA
>JALHSW010000296.1 GCA_022865365.1 Acidimicrobiia bacterium
GCGAACGGTCTCGGCAACACCGAGGGCCTCACCCCGGCGTTCGGTGTCGAAGGCGCGCTCGGCGTCTTCGCGCTCGCCGCGTTCGCCCACCAGGACTCGCTCGCCGCGGTCGCGGCCGGTCTTGCCGGCGCGTGCCTCGCGTTCCTCGCCTTCAACCTCCGGCCCGCCTCGCTGTTCGCCGGGCGCGGCGGACGGCTCGCCGTCGGCTACGTCATCGCCGTCGGTGCGCTCTCGGTCGACCTGCCGATCGGCCCCGCGGGCCAGCTCCTCGTCCCCGCGATCCTCCTGGGGCTGTTGCTCCTCGACGGCGTGATCGTCTCGGTCGATCGGGCGCGCCGGCGCCAGTCACTCGTGGCGGCCCGCCGCGACCACCTGGTGCACCGGCTCGTGGCGCTGCGCTGGTCGACGGCAGAGGCAATCGCCGGGCTCCTGCTGGCCCAGGGCGCGCTCGTGCTCGTGGCGGTGCTCACCGGGCGGGGCGTGCTCGCCGTCTGGGCCGGTGTGCTCCTCGGCGGGCTCGTCGTGGGCGCGATCGGCGTCGAGGCGACCCGGGGCCGGCTCGAGCAGGAGCGCCCACGCGGCCTGCCGAGGGCCGCGCGCAACGCCGTGGGTACCGGCGCTGCCCTCCTGGCGCTGGCGGCGCTGCCCGCGGTGCTGGTGGTGCCCGACGTGCGCGACTTCATGGAGGAGGGGCGCAGTGCCGCCGCCCGCGGGCTGGCGGCCGCACGTGAAGGCGACGCGGCCACCGCGGAGCTGGGCTTCCGTCGCGCCGCGGGGGCGTTTCAGCAGGCGAGCGACAAGGTCCACGGGCCCCTCCTCGCCGGCGGAGTCCTCGTGCCGGGGCTCGCCTCGAACCTCCACGCGGCCCAGACGCTCGCAGACATCGGGCTCGACCTCGCGCGCTCCGGCGAGGACGTGACGACCGCCGTCGACCCGACGAGCCTCGAGGTCGTCGACGGGCGGCTCCCACTCGAGGAGGTCCGCCGCGTGACCCCGGCGCTCCAGGACGGCTCGCGCGCGCTCGACGACGCGCTCGCGAAGCTCGAGGGCCTCGACGATCCGTATCTGCTCTCCGTGGTCACCGAGGCGCGCGACGACATCTCCCACCAGCTGCGCCGAGCAGCCAAGGAAGCACGCCATGCCGCGGCCGCGGCCCGGCTCGCACCGGTGATCTTCGGTGGCGACGGCACCCGCCGGTACCTGCTCATCGTGCAGAACAACGCCGAGCTGCGCGCCACCGGTGGGCTCATCGGGAACTGGGGCCTGCTCACCGCGTCCGATGGCGACGTGAGCATCGGCGAGCTGTTCGAGCCGTCCGAGTGGAACGCCGCGCTCGGATCCGTCCCGAACCCCGTGGTCGACACGCCGCCCGGGCACCAGAGGCGCTTCCCGTTCCGCCCGCAGTTCAGCATGCAGGACGCGAACCTGTCGGAAGACTTCCCGACCGCCGCGCGGATCCTCACGAGCCTCGCCCCCCAGGTCGGTGTGCCGCACCTCGACGGCGTGCTCGCGGTCGACCCTCTCGGGCTCGCCGCGCTGCTCGAGCTCACCGGCCCCGTGCGGGTCGCGGGCTGGCCCGAGGACATCACCGCGAGCAACGTGGTCGACGTGACGCTGCGTGACCAGTACGCGCGGTTCGAGAACCAGCCCGGACGGAGCGAGTTCCTCGGCGACGTCGCCCGGAAGGTCATCGACACCGCGACCTCGACGAACCTCGGTTCGCCCGCGCAGATCGCCAAGGTGCTCGGCGCGGCCGCCCACGAGGGCCACATCCAGCTTGCGTTCACGCACCCGAAGGAGCAGCGGCTCGCCAGGGAGCTCGACGTCGCCGGTGAGCTCGCACCGGTGCGCTCCGACGCCCTCGCCGTGAACACCCAGAACGCGGCCGCGAACAAGATCGACTACTACCTCGGCCGGCGGATCGAGTACCGGGTGCGGCTCGACCCCGATCCCGACCGTCGCACCGCGCGCGTGCGGGCGCGGCTCACGATCCACCTCGAGAACACGGCGCCCGACACCGGGTTGCCGCGCATCGTCATCGGCCCCTTCGACCCGAGCTACGTGGCGGGGGTGAATCGGAGCCTCGTCTCGGTGTACTCGCCGCTCGGCGTCGATCGCATGACCGTCGACGGTGCGCCGGTGGAGTTCACCGCGAGCGAGGAGGCGGGTCGGTCGGTGTACTCACACCTCGTCGAGATCCCGTCCAAGGGCACCCGCACCGTGCAGCTCGACCTCACCGGCCGGGTCCGCCTCCGCCCGGGAGGCTGGTACGAGCTCACCCTCGACCACCAGCCCACGATCGAGCCCGACCGGGTCCAGACCTCGGTCCGGGTCCCCGAGGGCTGGGAGGTGGCCGAGGCCCCGGGCATGGCCCGGCCATTCGACCGGCTGGCCGGCGGGGTCACCGAGCTCGATCGGGACCGCCGGGTGCGGGTGCAGGTGGCCCCGAAGCCGCCCACGCTCAACCTTTGGGAACGGCTCGAGGCGGGCACCTGACCCTGCCCTGCCCCGACGACCACTCTTCGTGGTGGACAGGAACGCTCCGGTGTGTAAGAGTGTGGAGGTGACACGGGCTGGGAGCCA
>JALHSW010000297.1 GCA_022865365.1 Acidimicrobiia bacterium
CTGATCGGTCATCTGGGTTCCCCCTTCGGGCGCCCGGGGCCGGACGCCACGGCCCCTGAACGTATCCTCGACAGCCATGGAGCACCTCGGCCTGCTCGGCCTCGCGGATTCGGGTCACGCAGCGCTGTTCGCCGCGCTGACCGGCCAGGACGTCTCGGCGGCGGCGGAGCGGATCCTCGGCCAGGTCGCGATCCCCGACGACCGCCTCGAGCAGCTCGCCGCGATGTCGGAATCGCAGAAGGTCGTGCCCGCGACCCTGCAGCTCGCATACCTCCCCGGCCTCTCCACCGAGGCGGGCAAGGGTCTCGGGAGCCGTCTCCTCGGCAGCGTCCGCGACTCCGACGCCCTCATGCTCGTGGTGCGGGCCGACGAGGGCCACGAGGCCGCGCGCGAGCTGGCTGCGCTCGAGGAGGAGCTGATCCTCGCCGATCTCGAATCGGTCGAGTCGCGCGTCTACAAGCAGCGGCGCGCCGCGAAGGGTGACAAGGCGCTCGCGCCCGAGATCGCGGCACTCGACCGGGCCGAGGCGGTGCTGTCCGACGGGACGCCGATCTACCGGGGCGACCTGAGCGACGGCGACCGCGCGTTGCTCGCTCCCGCGTTCCTGCTCACCAACAAGCCCGCGCTCGTGGTCGTGAACATCGGGACCGAGCAGCTCGCAGACGCCGAAGCGCTCGCGTCCCCGTTCGGCGACGACGCGTTCGCGGTGTGCATCGAGCTCGAAGGCGATCCCGACGTCGTCGCGGCACAGGGTCCAGAGCGTGCGGAGCTCCTCGCCGACCTCGGCATCCTCGAGAGCGTCGTGCCGCGACTTGCCCGCGCCGCGCTGAGCCTGTTGGGCCGCCGCACGTTCCTGACGACCGGTGACAAGGAGTCGCGAGCGTGGACGTTCCGCGCCGGCGCAGCGGCGCCGGAGTGCGCCGGTGTCATCCACTCCGACCTGCAGCGCGGCTTCATCCGGGCCGAGGTGATCGACTGGCGCGAGCTGCTCGAGATCGGTTCGTGGCCGAAGGCCAAGGACGCAGGGAAGTTGCGGGTCGAGGGGAAGGACTACATCGTCGCCGACGGCGACGTAGTGGAGATTCGCTTCAACGTCTGAGACAGCGGAGGCGGCATGTCCTGGCTCGTGCGTCGCGTTCCAAGCGCAGTCGACGAAGTGCTCGCCGCCGCTGAGGTCGCGGCCACTCGAGCGGAGCGTCGGCGCGGGCTGCTCGGCCGCGACCAGGTCGAAGGAGCGCTCGTGCTCCGACCGTGCCGTCAGGTCCACACGTTCCGCATGCGGATGCCGATCGACGTGGTGTGGTGCGCCGACGACGGGCGCGTGCTGCGGATCGCGACGATGGCGCCCGGGCGTGTCTCCCGGCCGGTGCTCCGGGCGCGGTTCGTGATCGAAGCGGCTGCCGGTGCCACCGACCGGTGGCGGCTCCGGGTCGGCGATTCCCTCGAGGTGATCGTGGCTGACGGCCGGGATGAGGGGCCGAAATGAGGGGGCCGGTATGAGGGACCGGAATGAGGGACCGGAATGAGGGGACTGGGGCCGACGGGTGGCTGAAGGTCGGCTCGTGCTGGTCGCGACGCCCATCGGGAACCTGGGCGACCTCGCACCACGCGCGGTCGAGGCGTTGCGTGACGCCGACGTGATCGCGGCCGAGGACACGCGCCGGACGCGAGCGTTGCTCACTCACGCGGGCCTGTCGGCTCGCGGTCGCCTCGTCGCCGTGCACGAGCACAACGAACGCGGGCGGGCCGTCGAGCTCGTCGACGAGATTCGCCGAGGGGGCACCGTGGCGCTGGTCACCGACGCCGGGATGCCCGGGGTGTCGGACCCGGGCGTGCTCGTCGTGCGCGCCTGCGCACACGCCGGATTGCGGGTCGATGTGGTGCCCGGGCCGAGTGCCGCGCTCGCGGCGCTCGTCGTGTCGGGCCTCCCCACCGACCGGTTCGTGTTCGAAGGGTTCCTGCCCCGCAAGGGCAGCGAGCGGCGCGCCCGACTCGCCGCGATTGCTCGGGAGCCGCGCACCGTCGTGCTGTTCGAGGCCCCGCCGCGGGTCGCCGCGACGCTCGCCGACTTGGTGGAGGTGTGCGGCGGGGACCGACCGGTCGCGGTCGCGCGGGAGCTCACGAAGGTCCACGAGGAGACCTTCCGCGGCACGCTCGCCGACGCGATCGACCACGTCGCGACGCAGCCCCCCCGAGGCGAGCACGTGCTGGTGGTGGGCGGTGCGGCACCCGCCGCCGCGGCGACCGACGACGACGTGGCCGAGGCTGCGCGTGTGGAGCTGGCTGGTGGGGCTTCCACCAAGGAGGCCGCCGATCGCGTCGCCGACCGTCTCGGGGTCGCCCGTCGGCGTGCCTACGACGCAGTGCTCGCCCAGCGTCGTTCGTGACGCGTCGCCGAGCCCGAACGAGCAGCCGAACGATCAGCCCCAACGATCAGCCCCAACGATCAGCCCCAAGGATCGGGGTGTCGAATACCGGGGAGTGACGCGACGAAGGGGTCGTATCGTGGGAGCGATGGACACGCCGTTCTACGTCACCACGCCGATCTACTACGTGAACGACGCACCGCACATCGGGCATGCGTACCCGACCGTCGCGGCCGACGTGCTCGCACGGTGGCGGCGTCTCTGGGGCGACGACGTGCAGTTCCTCACCGGCACCGACGAGCACGGCCTCAAGGTGCAGCGCGCCGCCGAGGAGCAAGGTGTCACACCCCTGGAATGGGCCGACCGTACGAGTGAGCGGTATCGCGAGACCTGGCGGCTTCTCGAGATCACCAACACCGACTTCATCCGCACCACCGAGCCGCGCCACCACGCCGCGGTGCAGCAGTTCATGCAGCGGGTCTACGACAACGGCTACATCGAGCGGGGCACCTACGAGGGCCTGTACTGCGTGTCGTGCGAGGCCTATTACACCGAGGGCGAGCTCGTCGACGGGATGTGCGCGATCCACAAGACGCCGGTCGAGCGAGTCACCGAGGAGAACTACTTCTTCAAGCTCTCCGCGTTCGAGGACCGGCTGCTCGAGCACTACGCCGCGCATCCTGAAGCCGTGCAGCCCGAGTCGCGGCGCAACGAGGTGCTCGGCTTCATCAAGCAAGGTCTGCGCGACTTCTCGATGAGCCGCACGTCGATCACCTGGGGGGTTCCCCTGCCCTGGGACCCCGACCACGTCGCCTACGTCTGGTTCGACGCGCTCTTCAACTACTGCACGGCGGTCGGGTACGGCGACGACCGCGCGCGCTTCGACCGCTACTGGCCGGTCGATTACCACATCGTCGGCAAGGACATCGTTCGCTTTCACGCCGTGTACTGGCCCGCGATGCTCATGGCCGCGGGGGAGGCGCCACCGAAGTGCGTGTTCGCGCACGGTTTCCTGCTGGTCGGTGGGGAGAAGATGAGCAAGACCGGCCTCAACCAGATCGCGCCGGCCGACCTCGTCGAGACGTTCGGCTCCGACGGCCTTCGGTACCACTTCCTTGCCGATCAACGGTTCGGTCCCGACGGTGACTTCAGCTTCGAGGCGATGGTCGCGCGCTACAACGCGGACCTCGCGAACAACTTCGGGAACCTCGCGAGCCGCGTGCTGAACATGGCCGTCACCTACTGCGATGGCGTCGCGCCCCACGCGCGCGCCGAAGGGCCGCTCGTCCCCGCGATCGAGCGGGCCTTCGAGGAGAACGCCCGGCACCTGGAGCGGCTCGACTACGCCGGAGCCTACGGCGCGGTCTGGGAGCTGATCGGCGCGGCAAACTCGTTCATCGAGGACTCCGAGCCGTGGAAGCTCCACAAGGCCGGTGACGCCGGCGCGGTCGCCGGCGTGCTGGGTGACTGTCTCGAAGCGCTCCGCATCGTCGCGCTGCTGGCCTCGCCGATCATCCCCGATGCGTGCCGCGAGCTCTGGCGGCGACTCGGACTCGACGGCGCGCCCGAGGACCAAAGCCTCCCCGCCGCCGCCGCGTGGGGCCTCGGGCCGAGCGGCACCAACCTCGAGAAGGGCGACCCCCTCTTCCCTCGCATCGACACCGACTGACGTACGCGACTGACATGTCTGTGCACTCATCCGCGCCATGACCCCCCAGAGTGCACAAACAGGGAAGTTGGTGTGGACCGACAGCCACTGCCATGTGCAGTGGTGCGAGGGGGGTGCCGACGCGGCGATCGAGCGAGCCCGCGCCGCGGGTGTCATCGGGATGGTCGTGGTCGGCACCGACGCCGAGAGCTCGCGCGCCGCGATTGACCTCGCCGTCCGCCATGACGACGTGCGCGCCACCGTCGGCCTGCATCCGCACGACGCGTCGAAGCTCGACGAAGAGTGGCCCCAGCTCCTCGAGCTGGCGCGTGCGCCCGGCGTGGTCGCGATCGGCGAGGCGGGCTTCGACCTCCACTACCGCCACTCCGAACCCGACGTACAGGAAGCCGCGTTCCGCGCCCAGATCCGCCTGGCCAAGGAGCTCGACCGGGCGCTGGTGATCCACTCACGCGAGGCGTGGGACGACACGCTGCGTGTGCTCGCCGACGAGGGCCCGCCGGCTCGGACCGTGTTCCACTGCTTCACCGGCGGTCCGGTCGAGGCCACGGCATGCCTCGACCTCGGAGCCCACCTCTCCTTCAGCGGGATCGTGTCGTTCAAGGGGGCCGACGACGTGCGGGCCGCCGCCGCGGTCTGCCCCCTCGACCGGCTCCTCGTCGAGACCGACGCCCCCTATCTCGCTCCGATGCCCCATCGTGGGCGCGAGAACGAGCCGGCACTCGTGAGCGTCGTGGGTGCGGCCCTGGCCTCCGCCGGGCTCGCGGTCGAGGACGTGGCCGCCGCGACCGTGGCCAACGCCGCACGGGTGTTGGAAACGCCGCCGGATCCGGGGCTACCGTGAGTGGGTACCCCGGTCCAGGATGTGGTCCTGTCGCGGGGAGTCACCCCGGCGGGTAGTCACCCCACGGGACGCAGCGGAGGCTCACATCAGCGACCAGGACGAGCGACGGGGGCGTTTCCACCACCGGCTTCGCCGGCGGTCGAGCGCGCATGTCGCCGAGTCGGTGCAGCCGTCCCCGGCCCGGGCCGAGCCGCCCGACGCGGCGACCTGGTTCCCGCTCCCCGTGCCCGAGACGCTCCCGACGGTCGACGAGCTCCTCTCCCCCGAGGACACCGCGGCCGAAGCCCCCTCCCTCGGATCAGGCGTCTTCGACCACGCCGCGCCCGAGGTACCGGCCCCAGCGGTCCCCCCCGCCCCCGGCCCCGGTCGGGCCGGCCCGCACGACGCAACCGCGTGGCTGCCCCTCCCCGAGTCCGAGGATCTCCCGTCGATCCACGAGCTGCTGAACCCCGACGAGCAGATCGAGGTGCCCGCGGCACGCGACATCACCGCGGTGCCGTCCCCCGCGCGCGCCGAACCCCACGACGCAACC
>JALHSW010000298.1 GCA_022865365.1 Acidimicrobiia bacterium
CGGTCTCGACGGCGATCCTCGGCGCGCTGCTGCTCGCGCTGTTCGGTCGCGCGTTCGACACGGCCGCGGCGACCGAGCGCACGGCGTTGGGCAAGTCGATCGCCTGGGGACTCCTTCTCGCGGTCGGGCTCCCGCTGATCGCTGTCGCCGCGTCGTTCTCGATCGTCGGGCTCCCACTCGGGCTCGGAACGGCAGGTGCGCTCGGGGTGATCGGCGCGCTCGGCTATCTCACGAGCGCGTTGTGCCTCGGTCGCCTCATGATCAAGGCACCGCGCAACATCTTCGGTGCGTTCTTCGCCGGGTGGGGGATCCTGCGGGCGCTCGCACTCCTTCCCGGCATCGGCGTACTCGTCTGGGCCGGTGCATCGATCTTCGGCATCGGGGCGCTCGCCGTCGCCGCGTGGCGCGCGTCGCACGGTCCGGGCCCTTCGACGACAACGGCGGGGGAACCGGCGCCGAGCAAGCCGGCAACAAGCGATCCCGCGAATGCGGTTGCGACGAAGACGGCAACCAAGACCCCAGCCAAGACGTCGGCGACGACCACGAAGAAGGCGACCACGAAGAAGGCCGCCAAGGCGACGCCCAAGAAGGCCTGATCAGCCGATCTCGACCAGCGACCGCAACCCGAGCGAGTCCATGAGTTCGGACAGTCGAGCCGTCACCATCGGGAGCTGGTCGGTGAGCAGGATCACGCCGAACACCGCGAGGATCGCAGCCGACACGAGCGTCAGCGCCTTCGAGTGGCGCTTCACCCACGCGAGCGGCGCGGCGAAGCGGCCGAACGCGAGCCCCACGGCGAGGAACGACACGCCGAGTCCGAGCGAGTAGGCCGTGAGCAGCACCGCGGCGCGCCCGAGCTCCTGGCCCTGCGCGGCGAAGCCGAGCACGGTGGCGAGGATCGGGCCGATGCACGGCGTCCAGCCGAGACCGAACGCGACGCCGGCAATCGGCGCGGCAACCGGGCCGAAGCGCTCGAGGTGCGGCTGGAAGCGGAACTCCTGGTAGAGGCGCGGCGTCGTGAGCAGCTGCGACCCGGCCAGATACGCGGCCATGAGCAGGACGAAGCCACCCGAGATGCGGGTGAGCGTCTCCTGGTTCTCGAACACCGACTGACCCAGTGCCGTCGTGGCCAGGCCGAGCAGCACGAACACGACGGTGAACCCGGCAACGAACAACCCAGTCGTGAACGCGATCCGGGCCAGCGTCTTGGACCGGGCCTCCTGGATCTCGCCGAGCGTCAACCCCGAGATCAGGCTGAGGTACCCGGGCACGATCGGGAGCACGCACGGCGACAGGAACGAGATGACACCCCCACCGAATGCCGTGAGCACGTAGACGTCGCTGGTGGCGTCGCGCACGGCTCCCAAGAGAGAGGACAGCATTTCGATCACGTCACGACGAGGGTAGGAGGTCGCGGGAGGCACCCGGGCACTCGACCCGATGTCCCGACCGAGCGAGGCGTCCGACGTCAGAGGTCGCGCAGCCTCCGGACGGCAGCCGGATCGTTCACGCAGACGGCATCCGTCACGAAGCCCAGGCGCAGCGCGGTCTCGAGCATTGCGAGCGCGGCTCCTCGAGTTGGTGCATGTGAGGTGAGCACCACGTACGGCGGGTGGTCGGGCACCGCGGCCAGCAACGCGCCGTTGGCGATTGCCTTCTTGACCGTGTCGGTCCGCAACAGCCCCGGGGTTCTCCCCCGAAAGCTGCCCTTGTACTCGAACCAGACCACACGCCCGGCCGCGGTGCGGGCGACGCGGTCGATCTCCACCCCGATGTCGACAAGACGGTGAGCGCCCTCGAGCCGGAAACCCTCGCTGGCGAGCACGACATCGCACTGCTCGGAAAACTGCCTCCCCTGCTGGCCGGCGAGCGATTGGAAATCGCTCACCGCGCGCTCCCTGGACGCTCAGTCACGGAAGAGTGGTGACATCCGGATCTCCAGCGCCGCACGCTCCGAGTCGAGGCGGCTTTCGGTCCAGACCTCCTCGTCGGGATAGGCGTCGATCACAACTCCGGAGAACTCGACCCAGGCAAAGATCGCGTCCGCCCACCGCTCATCGAGCAAGCATGCACGCAGCTCCTGGACCGCGGCAGCCGACGGCAGGCTCTCAGGCCGCGTCGGCGCGACCACGTTGAGCGCCACCAGGCGAGCCAGCACGTACTCGTCCTCCGCGATGTAGACGTCCGGCGGGTCGTGGTGGACGACGGCGAATGCGACCCGGCCCGGTCGTGTCGCACCGTGACCCTCGCTCACGAAGCTGCAGGCGGCAGGAGCTCACCCTCGGCCCGCTCGGTCCATCCACCGCGCGCGTACATCGCCAACCGCTCCTGGCCCCGCGGACTCAACATCTCGATCGCGTCATGGATCACGTTTCGACTGCGGGTCGCCTTGAGTGCGGCGTCCCCGGCACTCCCCGGGACAGGCAGGTCCGTCGTGATCAGCAGGAAGGGATTCGGAGATTCGACCGCCGCTGCCTTCCCGAGTGCCTTCCACAGGGTGTCCGTGCGGCGAAGACCGGCTCTCGTGCTCGTGAAGGCACCCGAGACGTCGATGTTCCACTCGCGCCCTTCCTGATCCGCGACGACGAGATCGATCTCCACTCCACTCTTGGTACGACGGTTCTCCTGCACGAACACGAAGCCGCAGTGGACGAGCACGTCACGCGCGATCTCCTGGGCCTTCTTCCCCTCTCTGACCGCGCGCTCCTGGAACGGGATCTCGTCGCCGACAGCGGATCGATTCGACAGGTCGATGAAGTTCGACCACGGCTTGGTCTCGCGAACACGCTCGACCTCCGCGGAACAGCGCGCCTCGGCCGCCTTCACATAGTCCGGCTCCGTGTCGTAGCCGACGTAGGAACGCCCGGTCCGGATCGCGGCAACGGCTGACGTACCCGATCCCACGAAGGGATCGAGGACGAGGTCATCCCGGTAGGTGTAGAGCTCGATGAGCCGCTGCGGGAGCTCGACGGGGAACGGCGCGGGATGCCCCACACGAGTCGCCATCTCCGGGGGGATCTCCCAGAGATCGGTCGTAGCCTCCATGAACTCGTCCTTGAACAGCGAGATCTCGGAGGGAAGGTCTGGATCTTCCTCGCGCTGGCGGCGACTCTTGGCCCGGTCGAAGCGACCCTTGCTCGCCACGACGACGCGCTCGGTCAGATCACGAAAGACAGGATTGGTCGGGCTCTGGAACGAACCCCAGGCACACGAGCCGGACGCGCCGCGAGCCTTCTGCCAGATGATCTCGCCGCGCAACAACAGGCCGAGGTCCTGCACGATCGTGATCACGTCCGAAGAGAGGGATCGATACGGTCGCCGACCCAGATTCGCCACGTTGATCGCGATGCGCCCGCCCGGCTCGAGCTTCTCGACGCACTTCGCGAACACTGCTTCGAGCATCCCGAGGTACTCGAAGTAGGTCGCGGGGATGTGACCTTCCCCCAACGCTTCCTCGTACTCCTTGCCGGCGAAGTAGGGCGGGGAGGTGACTACGAGGGCAACCGATGCGTCGGCCACCTGGTCGTCGGTCATGTCCTTGGCGTTCCCGCAGAAGATGCGGTCGCGGGCGACGACGGGGTTGATCGTGTCGTCGTCCGACAGCTCCGGCGGCGAGAACCGTGAGTAGAACGCCGAAGCGTCGTGGCTCTCTCGTCGGCCAACCCCGAAGCGAGAGGTCTCCGTACCTCGCTGCTTCTTGTCCACGGGCTCCCCCATCACGACGATCTTGACACCATCTCGCGTGGGTATGACACCTTCCCGCGAGGTCAGGAGCCCCGTCAGCCGGCTTTCCCCGGGGCGCGGTGCGGCACGACGACCGGCCCATGGGCTCCGGGGAGCACGCTCACCCGGGCCCCGAAATGGCGCCGCAGGGTCTCCTCGGTCAGCACCTCCTCGGCCGGACCGCGCTCGACGATCCGACCTCCGCCGAGAAGCACGAGCTCGTCGGCGTAGAGCCCGGCGAGCGTGAGGTCGTGCATCGTCGAGACCACGGCGATGCCCTGCTCGGCGCGCAGCCCATCGACGAGGTCGAGCACCTCCTGCTGGTGACCGATGTCGAGCGCGGTCGTCGGTTCGTCCAGCAGGAGGATCGGGGCCTCCTGCGCGAGCGCGCGTGCGAGGAACACCCGTTGGCGCTCACCCCCCGAGCACGACTCGACGCTCCGGCCGGCCAGGGCGCCGACCCCCAGGCGCTCGAGCATGCCGTGTGCACGCCCGACGTCGTCGGAGGACTCGGAACCGAAGAACGGCATGTGCGGTGTCCGGCCGAGGAGCACGTAGTCGAGTGTGCTGACCCCGACCGGGATCACCGGCGTCTGGGGGACGAGCGCGATGCGCCGCGCCCGCTCGCGGGTCCGCAGCCCGCGAACATCGTCGCCGTCGACGAGCACACGACCCTCCCGGGGCGCGAGGGCACCGGCAAGGACCCGCACCAGGGTCGTCTTCCCCGCGCCGTTCGGCCCGACGATCGACACCCAGCCCCCGGACGCGACGGTGAGGTCGACTCCGTCGAGGATTCGGGCGCCGCCGAGGTCGGCGACGATCCCGGCGGCGGCGAGCACCGCCATCACGCCCGCCCTTCCGGCGACGTCCGCAGCACGAGGATGAAGAACGGGGCGCCGACGAACGCGGTGACGACCCCGATCGGGATCTCGGCCGGCGCCAACGCGGTGCGCGCGACGAGGTCGGCTAGCGCGAGGAACGCGGCTCCGTAGAGGATCGACAGCGGAATGATGATGCGGTAGCTCGACCCCGTCGCGAGTCGGACCGCGTGCGGGATGATGATGCCGACGAACGCGATGAGCCCAGACACCGACACGGCGGCCGCGGTCGCCATCGAGGCGGTCGCGACGAGGACGAGACGGGTACGCGCCACCGGAACACCGAGCGCGGCCGCCTCCTCGTCGCCCACCGCAAGGACGTCGAGCACACGTCGGTGGGCCAGCAGCACCGCGGCCGTGATGAGGAAGTAGGGCAGCACGAGCAGCACGTCTCCCCAGTCGGCGGTCGTGAGCCGACCCAGGATCCACGAGTAGACCTGCCGGATCGTGTCGGAGTTCCGTTGTTGGAGGTAGGTCTGGATCGCCGTGAGAAAGCTCGTGATCGCGATGCCCGCGAGCAGCAGCGACGCCGCCGACCGTCGCCCGCCGGCGCGACCGACGAACCAGCTGAGCCCGACCGCGCCGAGCGCGCCGGCGAACGCGGCAAGTGGGAGGCCCGCGCTTCCTGTCGCCGCGGTCACCGAGATGATCACCACCGTGACCGCGAGCCCGGCGCCCGCGGCGGCTCCGAGCAGGTAGGGGTCGACAAGCGGGTTGCGGAACACGCCCTGGTAGCAGGCACCCGCGGACGCCAGCAGCGCCCCCACGAGCAGGCCGAGCACGACCCGCGGGAGGCGCAGCTCGGTCACGATGGCCGCCTGCGGCGCACTGAGCGACGACTTCGAACCGACGAACGGTAGGTGCGACAGCAGCTCGCCCACGACACCGCTGACCGGCAGCGACACCGCGCCCACCGTCAGGCCCAGCACGAGCGCGACCGCGACCGCCACGACACCCCCGACGACCCACCGGGGTCGCAGGACGGTCGGCGCGACCGCGGCCGGGTGCGTCACAACGCCTGGTTCGCCCTCACGAGCTCACGGAACAACTCGACGACGCGCGGTCCCCAGCGCGAGGCAACGTCGTCGTCGAGCGTCACCACGTGTCCCTTGGTGACGGCCGCGATCGTGTCGAAGCCCGGGCGCTGGGCCACGGTGGCCGCGGTCTGGCCACAGCACTTCGTGTCGGCGAGGAAGATCACCGCGGGGTTGGCATCCACGACGTACTCGGACGAGAGCTGCGGGTATCCGGACCCCTCCTCGGCGGCGGCATCCGCGATGTTACGGAACCCGGCCTGGCGCAGCAGCTGGCCGATGAACGTCTTCGACGTCGCCGAGTAGAGCGTGTCGTCGAGCTCGTAGAACGTCCGCGGCTTCGAGGAGCTGTCGGGGACCTCGGCGCGCAGGCCCGCGAGGTCGGCCGTCATCTTCTTCACCACGGCGGCCGCTTCGTCGACATGCCCGGTCGCCTTCCCGAGCTTGCGCAGCTGGGCGTAGGTCTCCGAGAGTCGGTTCGCCGCGGGCAGCACGAGCAGCTTGATCCCCAGGGCATCGAGCGCACCCTTCGCCGTGTCGTCCTGGGCCACGACGAGGTCCGCCTTGTAACCGGCGATCGCTTCGGCGTTCACGTCGATCCCCGACAGGTCGGTGACCGGGGCGTCGGTCGGGTAGTTCGACTGCTCGTCGACCGCGACCACCTGATCGCCGGCACCGATCGCGAAGAGCATCTCGGTCGCCGTCGGCGAGAGCGAGACGATCTTGCGGTCCGCGTTCGACGCCTCGGATCGTGCCGCTCCAGCTGGCGTTGCACCAAGGGATACGCAGAGCGAGACGAGCAGCGCGAAGAGCAGGGATGTACGGAACTTCATGCGAAACCTCCAATCGGTCGAGGAACCAGGGGTCCGCCGACAGGAGGTCTGCCGGACGAACGACTCCTTCCTCGAGAGCCATGCGTTCGTCACCGGCCAGTGAGGCGACCTGGCTTCGCCGCCCTCCCATCAGGGGGTAGGACGACTCACAGTTGCGGGACAGCGCCGGAATCACACCGGCTTCGCTCCCCGACCGGAATCTTGCGGCGCACCCTACCCGCAGACTCGTGCGAGCGCTCGAAACGAGCGGGGACACACGGTCCCTGCCCGCCCGAGCTCAGCTGGCCTGGCGCTGACTCTGCGACCAGCTCGCCCACAGGCTCGCGTACCGGCCCTCGCGTTGGACGAGATCCTCGTGCGGGCCGACCTCCACGATCCGGCCGTCGTCGATGACGGCGACGCGATCGGCGCGCGCCGCGGTCGAGAGACGGTGCGCGACGACGAACACGGTCCTGCGCTCGGTGAGCACCTCGAGCGCGCGCTCCACCGTGTGCTCGGTGCCGGGGTCGAGGTTCGACGTCGCCTCGTCGAGCACGAGGACCGGCGGATCGGCGAGCGCGGCGCGGGCGAGCGAGACGAGTTGACGTTCGCCCGCCGAGAGCCGGCTGCCGCGCTCACGCACCTCGGTGTCGAGGCCCTCACGCAGCGATGCGAATCGTTCGCGGATCCCGAGCACCTCGAGGGCCGCGTCCACCTCCGCATCACTGGCCGACGGCCGCCCCACGCGCACGTTCTCGCGGATCGTCCCGGCGAACAGGTACCCCTCCTGGGGCACCACCACGATGCGCTCGCGCAGCGACACCAACGTCGCGTCGCGCAGATCCACCCCGCCGTAGCGAACGACCCCCGATCGCGGGTCATAGAA
>JALHSW010000299.1 GCA_022865365.1 Acidimicrobiia bacterium
CTCCCCCGAGCGGAGCCTCTCGGCCGTGGCGGGCAGCTCATCGAGGCGCTGCGCGGTGACCAACGCCTCACGGGCCACACCCTCGGTGCACCCCGACGCTTCCGCGAGCCACTGATCGACCGTCGCCGCTCGCGACGTGCGTCTCCATCCGTTGGTCTCCGTGGCGCGGCGCGCGTAGAGCATCTTGACCGTCTCGCTCAGACGCGCGGCCTTCGCGGCGACCTCAGTGAGCCGGGCCGCGCCCACACCCGAACAGCACTCGGGCTCAAGAGCCCGGGCAAGCTCGTCGAGGTCTGCGGTGATCCGCTCGATCTTGAACATGCCCCCACCATGACAGGGGGGTACGACAGCTACGTCGCCCGATCGCCAGAAGAGTTGCTACGACCTGGGCTACTTCTTCGCGGCCTCGAAGAACGGGTTCGTGCCCGACGCGTGATCGGTGACGTCGATGACTCGATCGATCTCGGGGATCTCTTCGAGGATGGCGACCTCGATGCCCTGCGAGAGCGTGGCAGCTGCCATGCCGCACCCCTGACAGCCACCGGAGAGCCGGAGGTAGGCAGCCCCGTCCTCGACTGCGACGAGGTCGGCGCGTCCACCGTGCGATGCGATCGCGGGGTTGATCTGCTCCTCGAGCACCGCGACGACCCGCTGTGCGAGCGGGCTGGAGAGGTCGGGCTCGGGCATGTCGGGCCGACCCACCGCGGGCGGCAGCGGCTTGTTCGGGTTCTGCATGACCATGCCGGCCGAGGTGAAATCGAGCGTGGACCCGACGAGCTTCTCGACGCTCTCGGCACCGAGCACGATCGAGAGGTCGTCGTGGCGCTGCACCACGTCGGCGTCGCCGGCACCGGCCAGCGGGCGGAGCTCCATGGCGTAGGTATAGGCACCGGCCTGCTCGCCCGAGACCTCCACCCAGAGCGCGAGAGACGCTTCGTCGGCCTCCGCCGCTCGCACCTCCAGGATCTTGTCCCGGGCTGCATCGGTGATCTCGAGAATTGGCTCCACCAGCTGGTCCATGTGGCCATGATACGGGTCATGGCCAGGGTTCTTCTCCTCGTACCCAGCGCGACCTACCGGGCGGCCGATTTTGTTGCTGCGGCCAGGGCGATCGGGGCCGAGATCGTGGTGGCCTCCGACGTCGCCCCGGTGATCCCCGACGCGACCGGCACACGATCGATCGCGGTCCCGCTCGACGATCCCGAGGCTGCGGCCCGGGCGATCGTCGAGCTCGACGAGCGTCGGGGTGTCGACGCGGTCGTCGCCCTCGACGACCGCGGCGTCCTGGTGGCGGCCCGGGCCGCGGCGCGCCTCGGGTTGCCCCACAACTCCCCCGAAGCCGTCGGGCGCACCCGCGACAAGGAGGCGATGCGCGACGCGCTCGCGGCCGGTGAGGTGCCCCAGCCCCGGTACGCGTCCTTCGACGACCCGGCCGATGTCGCCGGGCTGCTCAAGCAGATCGGCGGTGGCCCCTGCGTCGTGAAGCCAGTCGGCCTCTCCGCGAGCCAGGGCGTGATCCGAGCCGACGACCCGGTCGCGGCGTTCGCGGCAGCCGAGCGAGCCCACGGCATCGCCGGTGGTGGCCGTCTTCTCGTGGAGGAGTACGTCGCCGGGAGCGAGGTCGCCGTGGAAGGGCTGCTCCGCGATGGGGCACTGGAGGTGCTCGCGGTCTTCGACAAGCCCGACCCGATGGAGGGCCCGTACTTCGAAGAGACGATCTATGTGACGCCATCGCGCCTGCCCGGTCCGGTGCTCGAACGGATCGCGCGGGTCACCGCCGAGGCATGCACCTCGATGGGTCTGACCGAGGGTCCGGTCCATGCCGAGCTCAGGGTCGACGGCGAGCTCCTGTGGATCCTCGAGGTCGCGGCGCGCTCGATCGGCGGACTGTGTGCGCGCGCGCTGCGCTTCGGTGCCGGGATCAGCCTGGAACAGGTGATCCTCCGGCACGCGCTCGGGATGTCGCTCGACGAGCTCGAGCGCGAAGCTGCGGCATCCGGCGTCATGATGATCCCGATCCCGCGGGCCGGAACCCTCGCGGAGGTGGGCGGTCGCGACACGGCCCTCGCGGTGCCGGGGATCGTGGGGCTGGAGATCACGATCCCGCCCGGTCGCGCAGTGAAACCGCTCCCCGAAGGCGATCGATACCTCGGCTTCCTGTTCGCCCGCGCGTCGACCCCCGCCGAGGTCGAGGACGCACTGCGCACTGCCCATGCCTCCCTCGCCATCTCCATCGACGGCGGCCGCGCATAGCCTGACGGGTGATGCGCATCCTGCTGATCGCAACCTACGAGCTCGGCCACCAGCCGTTGCAGCTGGCGGTGCCGGCCGCGCGCCTGCGGGCGAGCGGCCACGAGGTTCGCTGCCGCGATCTCCAGATCGAGGAATGGGATCCCGAGCTCGTCGCGTGGGCCGACCGCGTCGCCTTCTCCGTCCCGATGCACACTGCCACCCAGATCGCACGCCCGGCGATCGCGAGGGTGCGCACCGAACGTCCCGATCTCCCCATCGCGGCGTTCGGCCTGTACGGCGAGATGCTCGAAGGCATCGCCGACCGTGTCCTCGCAGGCGAGACCGACGCGGCCCTCGTCGCCTGGGTCGAGGGTGTCGACGACGGCGTGATCGTCCACCTCGGTCGCGACGCCGCCGCGCCCGGCGCCCCACTCCCCGCGCGTGATCTCCTGCCCGCACTC
>JALHSW010000300.1 GCA_022865365.1 Acidimicrobiia bacterium
CGCTCTTCCCGGTCGACCTTCACGTTCACGAACAGCCGGTTCATCACCGCCGCGATCTCGGGATCCTCGAAGCTCTCGTGAGCCATCACGTGGCACCAGTGGCACGACGAGTAGCCGACCGAGAGCAGCACCGGGACGTCGCGCTCGGTCGCGGCGTCGAAGGCCTCCTCGCCCCACGGGTACCAGTCGACCGGGTTCTCGGCGTGCTGGCGCAGATATGGGCTGGTCTCGGCCGCGAGGCGGTTCACCGCCACATCTTGGCCTTCCGGTCTACGGCGCAGGGACGGTGTCGGGGTCGCGGGGGAGGAGGTGCTGGGTCGCGACGGTCTTGGCCCAGCGGTAGTCGGGCTTGCCCGACGGGGACCGCACGATCTTCTCGACGAAGACCACGTCGCGCGGCACCTTGTACCCGGCGATCGACCGACGGACCTGCGCATCGAGATCGGCGAACGATGGTTGCTCCCCGGCGCGCGCCTGCACGACGGCGACGACTCGCTCGCCCCAGTGCTGGTCCGGCACGCCGACCACCACTGCATCGAAGACGCCGGCGTTGGCCTTGAGCGCGCCCTCGACCTCTTCGGGATACACCTTCTCCCCGCCGGTGTTGATCGAGACCGAGCCCCGACCGAGCACGGTGATCGTGCCGTCGCTCTCGATGCGGGCGTGGTCGCCGGGGATCGACCACCGTTCACCGTCGACCACCGGGAACGTCGCCGCCGTCTTCTCGGGGTCGTTGTAGTACCCGAGAGGGATGTGCCCGCGCCGGGCGAGCTTCCCGACGACGCCGACGGCGGCGGGCCGGAGGTCGTCGTCCAGCACCGTGTTCTCGGGTGTCATCGCGAAGCGTGGCTGCGACGGGATCTCGCCGTCCTTGGTGGCGAGCATCTGACCCTGGCCGCCGGCCTCGGAGGACCCGATGCCGTCGAGCACCATCGTGCTCGGCAGGCGCGCCGCGAGCTGGCGCTTCACCGACGGCGACAGGATCGCGCCGCCCGAGAGCAGCATCGTGAGTCCCGACAGGTCGATGGACGGGTCGAGGTGCTCGATCGCCTCCACGAGGGGTCGGCCCATCGCATCGCCCACGATCACGAGGAAGGTCACGGCCTCGGTCGCGACGAGCTGCCAGATGTGCACCGGATCCATGTGACGGTCGGTGTCGATGACGACCGATCCGCCGGTGAAGATGGTGTTCAACGCCATCCAATGGGCCGTGCCGTGCATGAAGGGGCACGCCGGGAGGCAGCGCAGGCCCCCGGCGATGGCGCGCTCGGCGATCTCCTCGGGTGTCGAGATCGGGTTGACCGCGCCGCCGCCACCGAGCGCCCCGAAGAAGATGTCTTCGTGACGCCACATCACGCCCTTGGGCATCCCTGTCGTACCGCCGGTGTAGAGGATGTAGTGATCGTCGGCGGAGCGGGGCTCGAAGTCGCGCGTCGGCGACGCATCGGCGAGCGCTTGCTCGTAGTCGACGGCGTCGAGCGGGCCGAGGTCCCCGGCGGAACCATCATCGACCGCGAGGTACGCGCCGAGCGCCGGGAGCTCGTCGCGAATCGCGGCGAGCTTGGGGGCGAACTCGCGGTGGAAGATCACTGCCTTGGCGTTGCTGTCGTCGAGCAGGTAGCGGAGCTCGTCCTCGACGTAGCGATAGTTCACGTTCACCGGCACGGCGCGGATCTTGAACGCGGCGAACATCGCCTCGAGGTACTCGGTGCCGTTGTAGAGGTAGAGACCGACGTGGTCTCCCGCGCCGACGCCGCGTGCCGCGAGTGCGTGAGCGAGGCGCGTCGCGCGCTCGTCGGCCTGCGCGAAGGTCAGGCGGCGCTCGTCGGCGACGAACGCCTCGCGCTCGGGCACCGCGTCGACGATCGTCTCCCACAGGTCGGCGAGGTTGTATTCCATCTCGTCAGACTCCCAGATTCGTCAGCGCAGCGTCGATGCGGGGCCAGGGCTCAGGCGAGCTGGCGGGCGAGGTGGGCCGCGGTGAGCGGCTCACCCGTCGCCTGCTCCACGAGGTGGTCCCAGCGCAGCGTCGCGCCCGGAGCGAAGAACTCCTCGACGAGAAAGCGGCCGGCCTCGGGGCGGTCGACGATCCCACCCGCTCGCGCCCTGAGCGTGGCGTCGAGCTGTGACGCGACCAGCTCTCCATACAGGTAGTTCTGGTAGTAGACGGGCACGACCGCGAGGTGGATCTTCGACGCCCAGTCGGGTGCGCTGCGGTCGTCCGGCCTGCGGACCAGCTGGTAGCGCTCGACGAGATCCCACCACAGCGTGTCGAGGTCGGACTCGGGATCGGCGTAGAACGCGTGCTCGAAGTGCGTGACGACGAGCACCCAGCGGGCGAACACGAGGAGCGCGGCCCGGCGGGCCTCGGTGAGGCGGGGGATGAGCACGTCGAGCTCGTTCGCCGGCAGCTCGACCACGTTCGCGAGCCACTCCGGGTCACGTACGAGCCGCCCGAACAGCATCGCGACGCCCTCGGTCGTGAGTGCGTGGGCGGCGCCACGCAGGAGCCACGGCACATCGGGACGCACACCACGGTCGTAGATCCCGTGGCCCAGCTCGTGAAGCATCGTGTCGGCCCAGCGCTCGTTGGGCTGGACGTTGCACAGCACGCGCACGTCACCTTCGCGGTCCATGTCGATGCAGAACGCGTGCTGGCTCTTCCCGTCGCGTGCGTGGAGATCACTCCGTTCGAGCACGGGTCGTACGTCGAGCCCGATCCCGTCGTAGGTGCGCAGCGTGAGCGCTTCGAGATCGCGCTCCGCGAACACCGGGTCCAGGTCGACCGCGCCGCTCGCCGGAGGATCCTGGAAGAAGGGCTCGTCGAGGTGCCAGGGGCGCAGCTCATCGACGTCGCAGCCAAAGCGCGCGGCGAGCGTCGTATCGACGGCGGTCTTCCACTCGGCGAACGGCGTGGCGGTATCGCGGTCGACCTCGTCGAGCGTCGCGAGCAAGCGGTCCTCGTCCATCTCGCCCGTCGCGAGCGCGAGCGCAAAGTGGTCGCGGTACCCGAGCGCCCGCGCGGCCTCGTTCCGGAGGCGGGCGAGCTCGCGCACCTGTTCGCCCACCTCGGCGCCGATCTGCTTCGACGTCTCCCACGCGCGGCGTCGCAACTCGGAGTCGTCGCTCGTGCGCAGGATCTCGAAGATGGTGTTGTCGTCGACCCGCTCGCCGCCGAGCTCGCCGCGGAACGTGTTGAAGGCCGCTTCGATCGCGGTCTCACCCTCGACCAGCCTGCGCCGGAGGTCGTCGGCCAGCTGGTTCGGGGCGAACGCGTCGAAGAGCACGTCGAGCTGGCGGCGGACGAGCGGATCGAGCCCGGCGACCTCGCGCGCGGCACGCAGCTCAGCGAAGACGTCGGCGTCGGACAGTGCGTCCCGGCGGGCCAGGTCGGCCGCAGACCGGCGCGCGTCGGCCGCGGGGGACGACTGGGTGTTCGACTCCCACCATGCCTCGGCGAGCTCCAGCTCGAGCGGGCGCAGCAGCGTCTCGAGGTCGGCGACGAGCTGTTCCGGTGTACGGATCACGGGGGAGGAGCGTACGGGGTGACCCAGCGCTCAACCCGGGCTGCCGACCCTCGGCGGTGGCGGCTAGTGCTCCGGCGACTGGGTGGAGGGGTTCGTGATGCGACGTTTCATGGTGCTGGTGACTTTGCTGGGGTTGGCCGGCGCGGCGTTCGTCTTCCCGGTTGTAGGTGCGGGTGCGGGTGGGGGTGGGGGTGGTCAGATCGCAGCCCCGGTGACGATCAAGAAGGTGGCGCTGAACGCTCCGCCGGGCACGAAGTTCACGATCCAGCTCAAGTGCGAC
>JALHSW010000301.1 GCA_022865365.1 Acidimicrobiia bacterium
CGGGTGTGTGCGGTCGGCGATGTGGCGCCGGATTCGGCGAAGCGGTTCGACGTCGACGGCCGTCGACTCTGTGTCGTCAACGTCAACGGGGTCTACTCCGTGATCGGCGACGAGTGCTCGCATCAGGACTACTCCTTGTCGGAGGGCGAGGTGTGGCCCGACGAGCGCGAGATCGAGTGCCCCAAGCACGGCTCGACGTTCTCGCTGACGACGGGCGAGCCCAAGAGCCTCCCGGCGACGAAGCCCGTGCCCGTGTACGCCGTCCGCGTCGACGGTGACGACGTGGTGGTGACGCTCCCATGAGCAGCCTCGCGATCCGTGACCTTCATGCTTCGGTGGCCGGGCTCGAGATCCTGCGCGGCGTCGACCTCGAGATCCGCTCGGGTGAGGTGCACGCGCTCATGGGGCCGAACGGTTCCGGGAAGTCGACGCTGTCGCACGTGCTCATGGGGCGGGGCGACTACGAGGTCACGGGCGGATCGGTGACGGTCGACGGCGAGGAGCTGCTCGGGCTCCCCACCTGGCAGCGGGCGAACCGCGGGCTGTTCCTCGGGATGCAGTACCCGGTCGCGGTGCCCGGGGTACCGGTCGGCGAGCTGCTGGCTTCGGCGGTGCGCTCCCGAGGGGGAGATGCGTCAGCGCTCGACACGCTGCTGGCGAGCGAGGCGACGCGCCTCGCGGTGGGCGACGAGTTCCTCGCCCGCGGAGTGAACGACGAGTTCTCCGGCGGCGAGCAGAAGCGCATGGAGACGCTGCAGCTCGCCGTACTCAAACCCCAGTTTGCGATCCTCGACGAGATCGACTCCGGTCTCGACGTCGACGCGCTGCGCGACGTGTCGCGACGGGTCGAGGCGATGACGTCAGAAGACGACCTCGGTGTGCTGGCGATCACGCACTACTCGCGCCTGCTCACCGAGCTGCGCCCCGACCGGGTGCACGTCCTGATGGCCGGGCGCGTCGTCGCGAGCGGTGGCCCCGAGCTCGCCGACCAGCTCGAGGAGACCGGCTACGAGGGCCTCGCGGCCGAGCTCGGCGTCGACGCGCTCAGTGTCGAGCAGCCCGAGGAAGCCGACCCCTTCGCCGATCCGGGATTCTGAGCCAGGCCTTGTCTGTGCGCGAAGCGGTGCCAGAGCCCCCTCGAGTGCACAAACAAGCGAGCTACGCGTAGACGTTGACGCCCGGGTCGAGGTCGAGCGTCGCGGGATCGGCCCGACCGGTGGCGACGAGCGTGAAGGCGAGCGGGTCTCCGCCGATGCGCCGACCGCCACCACCGCTCACGGGGAACTCGGGGAGACCGACGAGGGCCAGCGTCGCGGGACCCCAACCGCGCTTGGTGAGCTCGACGGAGAGGTGCGATGCCGCTGCACGCAGCCCGTCGCCGGGCACCGATGGTTGGCCCAGCCCCGAGCGGATGTCGTCGGCGTGCAGATAGGTGTCGTACCAGAGCGCCTCGACGCCGTCGCCGAGCGTGCCCTCGTAACCGCCAGGGGCTCCGGCGCTCCACGCGTCGTCGTCGAACACGGCGAGCAGGCCGGCCGCGGCTTCCCTGACCGCGGCGCACTCGTCGGCGAGCTCCGCGAGCGATCGCCCGCGGCGCTCGGTGACCTCGCGCTCGGTGACCTCGGGCGATCCGAGGCCGTCGAGGCGCCCCGCGACCACGTCGGCCAGCGACCCGATCGTGTGGCTCGCGACGTCACCGACGTCCCACTCGCCACAACGGGTGGGTGTGCTCCGGGCGTCGTCGTCGATCGAACGGAGTAGTGCCTCGAAGTCGTCGAGCTCGGCGAGCAGGCCGGCCGAGACCTCGGCGCGTGGCAGTGCCATCGTGAACCCCCAGAGCGTTCGTGAGCGGTGCTCGCATCCTGCGCCGCAGTGTCGACACGGTCAACGGTGACTCACGTCACTTCACGTCACGTCACGTCAGTGCGCTGCTGATCGGTAGGGTGCTGGCCGTGCCCGAGGTCTCCGACGCCCGATTCGACGCCGCCGCGGCGTTGCGGGAGCTCGCACACGCGTTCAACGCACACGAAGCCACCGACGAGACGTTCGAACGGGTGGCCTCGGCCGCCCAGGAGCTGACGGTCGAGCTCGAGCGGGGCGCGCGTCGTGAGCGGGTGATCCCGTCGTTCGACGAGCTCACCGACCACCGACCGGACTCCGATGGGCCGCGCCCCCAAGGCATGGCCGACCGAGCCGTCGTGGGCGGTGCGAACCCGACCGCGGTGGAGATCGAGACCACCATCGAAGAGGGCGTCGCGGTCGCGCGGGTCGTGTTCGGCGCGGCGTTCGAAGGCGCGCCGGGGCGCGTGCACGGTGGGATGGTCGCGGCGGTCCTCGACGACATCGCAGGGTTCGCCCTCGGCTTCGAGGGCGAACCGGGCTTCACCGGGACCCTGAAGGTCGTCTACCGCGCTCCGGTCCCGATCGAGCGCACGATCGAGTTCCGTACCTGGGTCCGGGGCCGCGAAGGCCGCAAGCTGTTCGTGGAGGCAGAAGCCCGCCTCGACGATCGAGTGCTCGCGTCTGCCGAGCTGACGATGATCCTCGTCGATCGGGACCACTTCAGGACGCACGCCGCCGACCTGCTGGACGGTGGCGCGGCGAAGCCGCGCTAGGGAGCCGACACTGCCACTTCCGTGATCTCGACCTTCGCTCTGCGAGTGGCGCGCGACTCGTCGGGCTGGCCGTGGGTGGGCGAGGTGCACATGAAGAGCGTGTGGCCGTCGACGCCGCCGATCGCGCACGCGATGGCATGACGGCCGGGCACCTCGACGACGTCGGTCACCTCACCGCCCTGGCGCACGCGCACGAAGCGGTCCGACGCGGGGCCGGCGACCCACACGGCATCTTCGGAGTCGATGCAGATGCCGTCGGGGTAGTCGCCCTCCGGGAGATCGGCCCAGACCCGCCGGCTGGTGAGCGTGCCGTCGTCGGCGAGGTCGAAGCTCATCAGCCGGCGCCCGGCGCTTTCGGCGATGATCAGCGTGCGACCGTCGGCGGTGATGACCATGCCGTTGGCCATGCGAAGCCCGTCGCTCGCTGCACGCACCGAGCCGTCGGGGTCGGCGCGGAGCACGGGCGATGCCACCATCGGCTCGCCGGCGTGGAAGTCGGACCCGAACTGGCTGATGAACGCGTGACCATGTCGGTCGACGACCATGTCGTTGATCTCGTTCGAAGCGAGCGCCGAGCAGTCGGCCGCCTCCACGAGCGTGCCGTCCGGCGCGAGCCGGAGTAGGCGCCGGTCGTCCATCGACACGACGAGCATGCGGCCGTCCGGGAGCCAGCCGAGTCCCGACGGCGCGGTGGCGAGCACCGCGAGCACCTCGACCGACCCATCGGTCGCGACCCGCAGCACCTCGTGGGCATGCATGTCGGAGACGTACAGCGCACCCTGCCCGTCAGGGTCGGTGCGCCATCTCGGCCCCTCGAGGAACGCCCGACCCCCGACCAGTGTCTCCATCCCGTCAGTCTCCCCAACCCTGGGCTTCTCGGCACGCTGACTGACAACTGTTGTCGCTCAGCGTGCCGAGAAGCCGGGGAGAACGGGAGAACCATGGGCGGTCATCTCGATGTTGCCGAACTTGCCAGCGTCCAGCATGGACTCGTCAGTCGTGCGCAGGCGGTCGAGCTCGGGTTGAGCGGGCGCCAGATCCGCTACCGAGTCGAGAGCGGGCTTTGGGGTCGCGTGCATGCCGGCGTCTTCAGGGTTCGGGGCGCGCCGCAGGTTCGTGAGCAGGCGCTGCTCGCGGCATGCCTCGCGATCGGTCCCGAGACTGCGGTGTCACATCGTGCCGCTGCGGTCACCTTCGGATTGCTGAGCTACCGCAAGGCACCGATCGAGGTGACCACGACCCGGCGGCGCTCGCCCGAGGTGGAGGGCGTCACGGTCCATCGCCTGGCAGACCTCCAAGCTCGGTGGGTCACCAACGTCGACTTCGTTCCGGTCACGACCGTGGCACGAACCTTGGTCGACCTTGGATCGGTCACGCACCCCCGAACAGTCGAGGCTGCGCTGGACCGCGCTCTCGGGCGACGCATCACCGCGGCCCGTGACGTGCGAGACGCATTGGTGGCTGTGGCGCGCAAGGGTCGCCACGGCGTCGGCGTCCTTCGCCCAATGATCGATGTCCGGTTGCAAGGAGATGCGCCGGCGGGTGTGTCCGAGGCACGGATGTCGACCCTGTTGCGCGACGCGGGGCTCGCTCACGCGGTCGCGGAGCACACGGTCGTCGATGAGCACGGTGGCTTCATCGCCGTTGTCGACTTTGCGTTCCCGGATCGTCGCCTCGCCGTCGAAGTGGACGGCTACGAGTTCCATTCATCGCCGAAGGCGGTTGCGCATCGGAACGTTCGAGACCGGCAGCTGCTCGATGCGGAATGGCGGCCGCTCCACTTCACGTGGACCGAGGTCGATCGCGATCCGTCAGGTGTGGGGTCCGAGATTCGAAGGCAGTTGCGTGCCCGTCCCGTGTTCTCGGCACGCTGGCCGACAACAGTTGTCGGCCAGCGTGCCGAGAAGCCCTAGACCTTCCTGAGACCGCGCTAGATGGCGCTGCTGGAGAGGATCTGCTCGCCGTCGC
>JALHSW010000302.1 GCA_022865365.1 Acidimicrobiia bacterium
AGGGGGAGCAGGGTCTCGACGATGATCGGCGCGAGGCCGAGGCTCAGCTCGTCGATCAGGAGGAGCTTCGGTGCGCCGGCGAGCGCGCGTGCCAGCGCGAGCATCTGTTGCTCCCCGCCCGAGAGGAGCCCGGCGCGCCGATCGAGGATGGGCTCGAGCGCGGGGAAGTAGTCGAGGGCCCGACGCAGGTCGGAGGCGCCGCGGTGCTGACCGAGGCGGAGGTTCTCGCGAGCGGTGAGCCCGTAGAACAACCCGCGGCCTTCGAGCACGTGGGCGAGACCGCGACGGGCGACGCGATGCGCCCGCTTCGGATTGACCGGAAGGCCGAGGACCCGGAGCGATCCGTCGATCGCCGGGAGGAGGCCGGAGAGCGTGAGCAACGTCGTGGTCTTCCCCGCACCGTTCGGGCCCAGCAAGGCAACGACCTCGCCCGGCTCGACGTGCAGGTCGAGACCGCGCACGACCGGGACTCCGTGGTACCCCGCGTACAGGCCGTTGGCCTCGAGCAGCGCGCTCATGTACCGGCCTCGTCGGCGTTGCTCATCCGCTCGCCGAGATAGGCCTCGATCACCGACCGGTCGGCGCGAATCGCATCCGGGGGCCCCTCAGCGAGAATTCGCCCGAAGTCGAGCACGAAGATGTGGTCGCACACCTCGAGCACCAGACCCATGTCGTGATCGACGAGCAGGATCGTGATGCCCCGGGTGAGGAGGGCGCGCAGTCGCGTTCCGAGCTCTCGGCTCTCCTCGGTGTCGAGACCCGACGCCGGTTCGTCGAGCAGCAGGAGCTTCGGCCCCGTCGCGACCGCGCGCGCCACGCCGACGAGCTTGCGCTGGCCCTGGGAGATCTCGTCGGGGCTGCGGTCCCCGAGGTCGGCGATCCCCAAGGCGTCGAGCGCCTCATCGACCGCACGCACATCGCTGTGGCCGAGCCGAGGCCAGACCAACTCCCCGGCGAGACGCCACCACGGTGGATGCTCCGATGCCGCGAGCAGGTTGTCCCGCACCGACAGGTCGTCGAAGAGCTCCAAGGACTGGAACGTCCGCACCAGTCCGAGCCGCGCCCGCTGGTGGGGCCCGCGGCCGGCCAGGTCGTGCCCGTCGAACACGAGGCTCCCGGTGCTCGTCGGGACGAACCCGGAGATTGCGTCCACGAAGGTGGTCTTCCCCGCCCCGTTCGGGCCGATGAGGCCGACGACCTGGCCGGGCTCCACCGAGAGCGAGGTGTGATCGACGGCACGCACGCCGCCGTACTCGACCGAGAGCTCCCGGCATTGCAGGAGCGGCGTCATGGTGCAGGTTCCAACGTCGACGCGGGCACCCCGGCCGCAGGCGGTGCGGGCATCTCGCGGGGAGGCTTGGCGCGACTGCGTCGATTGCGAAGCGCCCCGGCGAGGCCCTCGGGGTTCAGGATCGCGGTCACGATGAGCGCGACACCGCCGATGAACAGCTCGAGGTTGCCTTGGCTCGCGCCCGTCTGGCCCATCAGCTGCTGGAGCCCGAAGAAGAAGAAGCCGCCGCCGGTGACGAGCCCGGCGAGGAGCGCGCCGCCGATGCTGGTGATCCCACCGATGTAGGCGAACGCGAGCACGGTGAGGGAGGCGAAGATCCCGTAGCTCGCGTCCGAGATCGAGCCGAAGCGGTAGCCGATCAGGGTGCCACCGATCCCCGCAATGAACGCCGAGATCGCGAACGCGATGAGCTTGGTGGTGGCGACGTTGATGCCGGCGGCGGCGGCTGCCCGCTCGTTCGCACGCACGGCCAGCATGCGGCGTCCGAGCGTCCCGCGGCGGAGGTTCGTGACGACCAGGACGACCAGGAGGAGCACGGTCACGACGAGCACACCGAACGCGGGACGAAAGAGGTCGTGCTTCGCGGTGAGTCCGAAGTCGATGCCGAACAGCTCGGGGTTGGGGATCTTCGCGCCGCCGCTGGAGATGCTCCCGGTGTAGTCGGGGTTCTTGAACACGAACTCCTGGATCGCCACGCCGCCTGCGAGGGTCACGATCGCGAGATTGATGCCGCGCACACGGAGCGCGGGAAGACCAACGGCCACCCCGAACACGGTCGCGACGAGCGCGGCGAGGATCGGCGCGATCGGGAAGGGGATGCCCCATTGGCTGGCAAACCGGGACAGGGCGAAGCCGGCGACGCCGGCGAACGCCATCTGGGCGAGCGAGATCTGACCGACGAACCCGGTGAGCACCACGAGGGACAGCGCGAGCACTGCGGCGATGAGGCTGGTGAGCAGCGCGATCCGCCATCCACCGGGCAGGACGAAGAACAACCCGATGATCGCGAGGAATGGGACGATGACCTTCACGACGCTCGGGTTGGGCAGCGGCGCTCGGGGCAGCCGGGCGAACTCGAGCGAGCCTCGGGTGGGCAGGCGCTTCCCCAGGATGACCAGCGCGATCACGATCGCGATGAAGGGGAGCCCTTCGCGGGCACCGATCTGGGGCCACCAGGTCACGTCGACCTGAACCTGGAGAAAGGACGACTGGATCATCCCGATCGCGAGACCTGCGGCACACGTCACGCCGAAGGAGGTGAACCGGCCGATCAGCGCGGCACCGAGGGCCGGGATCAGGAAGAGGGTGGTGAAGAGCAGCGGGGTGAGCTGAGTGAGCGGTGATGCGAGGATCCCGATGAGGCCGGCCAGGAGTGCGGCGACCGTCCAGTTGACTGCCGCGAGCGCGTCCGGAGAGAACCCGAGCGTGATCGCGCCCCGCTCGTCCTCGGCTGCGGCGCGCGTGGCGAGGCCGAAGCGCGTGAACCGGTAGACGGCCCAGAGCACGACGGCGAGAACGACTGCAATCGCTCCGAGCCAGAGCCCGTCACGCGGCACGGTGAGGTCCCGGGCGAAGACCACGGGCTCCGAGGGCAGGATCTTGGCGACCGACACCGTGGTGGCCGCGAAACGCTCCTGGACCATCGCGATGATCGCGATGAGCACGCCCACGGAGGCGACCACCTTGGCCAACGCGGGGGCGGTTCGAAGTGGTCTGAAGACCAGCACATACGTGAGGAATCCGAGGCCCGCCGACGTCGCCAGTGCGACGACCAGCGCGGGCACGAAGGCCATGGCCCCACCGGTGTGCAGCCGATCGGGCAGACCGGGAAACGGCAGTGCGTAGTCGCCGTTCAGCCGCAGGTCGACGAACACGTACGCGGTCCACGTCGCAACCGCGCCGTGCGCGAAGTTGACCACGCCCGACCCGCGGTACGTGAGCACCAGCCCGAGACCCAGGATCGCGATGACCGCGCCTGCCCCGGTGCCGAGCAGCAGGTAGAACGCGTAGTCGGTCACCGGGACGGCGCGGGTGTCAACGGAGCGTTGACTGCGTCAGGGGAGATAGCTGAGGCCGTCGATGATCGCGCCGCCCTTGACCAGCTTCAGCTTGCCCCCTGCCTTCACCGCGGTGAATGGGATTCCGAACGCGCAGACCGCGGGGTACGCGGGGACCTTGCCGCACTCGTAGGCCTGCCCACCCGCCCAGTAGTGCTTGCCCTTGGCCGTCGTGAACGCACCGAAGATCGCCGGTCCGGTGACCTCACCGCTCTTCGCCACTCCCTGGGCGGTCTCGGCGAGGGACGCCAGCGTCTGGAAGCCGATGGCCGCGAATCCCCCGGTGTTGGCCTTGCTGGGCGGGACTCCCGTGGCCTTCCCAATGTACTTCTTGGCCACGTCGATCGCCTTGCTCTTCTCGTCGAAGGAGCCGCCGATCAGCCAACCGGCCGCGTCGTTGCCCGCGGCATCGAGCACATCCTTGGTCGCGCACGTCGAGATCGCCAGCGCGGGGAGGGTGAGACCGAGCGCGGCCCGGGCGCGCATCGTCCCGACACAACCCGCGCCCGTGTACAGCGAGATCAGGGCGTCGGGGTTGTCCTGGGTGGCCTGGCGAACCAGACCCTGATAGCCCGCGTCGGTCTCGTTGTCGCCCCCCTTCACCACGGTGTGCTGCACGCCGGCCTTGTCGAGTGATGCCTCGAGCAGCGCCAGTCCGACGTTGCCCGCGGCATTGTCGGTGCTCACGATCCCGACCTTCTTCGCCTTCAGCTGGTCCTTGGCGACGGCGACGAGCGCTGGCATGATCGAGAGGTTCCCGCCCGTCGTCCACGCGACCTTCTGCTTGTAGTCGCCCGGGAGGATCGGGATGTTCCCGATCACCGGGATGCCCGCCGCTTCGAAGGTCGCGAAGTCGACGTACACGTCCAGCCCCACGATGACGAGGTCGACCTTCGCCTCGGCGAGCTGCTGCGCGCACTGCTGGGAGGACTCGGGCGTGCCCTTGACGGTGCACACCTCGAGCTTGACCGGCCGTCCGCCGAAGCCGTTCTGCTCGGCGTTGGCGTGCAGCGCGGCGCCCTTGAAGCCTTCGGTGAACTCGGGGAAGTCGAGTCCCGGCGAACCCTCGCTGTTGACGATACCGATCGTGAACGGCTCGCCGGTCGGCTCCTTCGTCGTGTGACTCGCGCCGGCGACCGAGCTGCTCACGACCACGAACGTGGTGGCGATGAGCAGGGCGCCGAGCCGCTTCGTCCAACGGTGCTGTCGCATGTCGTTCCCCCCAGAGCCGAAGGCGTTGCCTCGGCGCGATTCAACTACGTACCCGATGTTGGCATCAAACTAACCGATTGGTTAGTTTGATGTCGATCGCCTCCGAACCACATGATCCGACCCCGCACGATCCACCAACCTGAGGCGTCTCCCCCGCGAGGTGCGGGTCATGGCCCAGACCACCGACGATCAGCGTTCCTCGGGGAACGAGTCGTCCGCGCCACCCACGCAGCCGGGCCCTTCGGTGCAGGAGCTGCTCGACACCGAGACCCGTCCGGTTCCCGCTGCACTGCGCGACCGCTCCCGAGTTCCCCTCGACAGCGGGTCCGTCGACCGGGAGCGCTATACGTCCTATGCCTGGCACCGGCTCGAGGTGGAGCGCCTCTGGCGACGCGTCTGGCAGATGGCCTGTCGCGAGGAGGACATCCCCGAGGTCGGCGACCACGTCGTCTACGACATCGTCGACGACTCGCTCATCGTGGTGCGCACGGCACCGGACGAGGTGCGTGCCTTCCACAACTCCTGCCTGCACCGGGGCACCGCGCTGTGTGTCGAGGCCGGGCGAAGCGAGAGCTTCGCGTGCCCGTTCCACGGCTGGACCTGGGATCTCGACGGCCGGCTCGTCAGCGTCCCGTCGGACTGGGACTTTCCCCACATCGACCCCGCGGCCTACGCCCTCCCCGAAGCTCGCGTCGCCACTTGGGGCGGCTTCGTGTTCGTGAACATGAGCGCCGAGAGCGAACCCTTCGAGTCCTACCTCGAGAATCTGCCGGGGCAGTTCGCCGACTGGCCCCTCGAGGAGCGCTTCGCGGCGGTGCACGTCTGCAAGACGTTCGCTTGCAACTGGAAGGTGGCGCTCGAGGCCTTCATCGAGTCGTACCACGTGATCGCCACGCATCCTCAGATCCTGGGGTCGACCGGCGACGCGAACACCCAGTACGACACGTGGCCCGCGGTGCGCCACGTGAACCGGATGATCACGCCGTTCGCCGTCGCGAGCCCGTTCGTCGCCGCCGAGACCTCCGAGCAGGAGGTCGCCGAGTCGATGCTCCGGATCGGGACCGGCGGCGAGCCGGTCGAGGTCGACGTCCCCGACGGCACCTCGGCGCGGGCGTTCATGGCCGAGAACATGCGATCGGCCCTGGGTGGATCGTGGGGTGTGGATCTGTCCGACCGCAGCGACAGCGAGATGCTGGACGCGATCGAGTACTACCTGTTCCCCAACTTCGCGCCGTGGGCCGGCGTGCTCCAGGGGATCACGTACCGGTTCCGTCCCGACGGTGATGACCCGGACCGTTGTCTCATGGACATCATGCTGCTGCGTCCCGTCGGCGACGGCCAGGCGCGCCCCGCGCCGGCACCGGTGCACGAGCTCGGCGTCGACCAGGGCTTCGACGAAGCGCCCGAGCTCGGCGGCCTCGTCGGCATCCTCTCGCAGGACGCGTCGAACCTCCCCCGGGTGCAGCAAGGCCTGAAGACCTCGGGCTACGGCCGCGTGAACTTCGGGGAGTACCAGGAGAGCCGCATCCGCCACTACCACCAGACGCTCACCGAGTACCTCGAGCGAGCGTGAGCACGTGAGCCTGAACTCATGAGCGCGGACCCACGCGAGTACGAGACCCTGCAGTTCGAGCTCCCCGCGCCCGGAGTCGCCCGGATCCTGCTCGACCGGCCCGACACCCGGAACGCGCAGGACAAGCGGATGACCTATGAGCTCAACGCCGCGTTCGATCGGGTCGCAGTCGACGACGCGGTGGTGGTCGCGATCCTGGGAGCGACCGGACCGCACTTCTCGTCCGGTCACGACCTGCGGGACCGGACGCCGATGTCGGAGTTCACGCCGGTCTCGAACTGGGGCGGGTCTGCCCGACCCGGCGCCGAGGGGTGGATGGCGGCCGAGGAGGAGATCTACCTCCAGATGTGCTGGCGGTGGCGCAACCTCCCCAAGCCGACGATCGCCCAGGTCCAGGGAAAGGCGATCGCCGGGGCGCTGATGCTGGCGTGGGTCTGTGACCTGATCGTCGCCGCGGACGACGCGTTGTTCTCGGACCCGACGGTTGCGTTCGGCGTCAACGGTGTCGAGTACTTCGCGCATCCGTGGGAGCTCGGCCCGCGCAAGGCCAAGGAGCTGCTCTTCACCGGCGAGGCCTTCACCGCCGAGGAGTGTCGAGCGCTGGGGATGGTCAACCACGTCGTGGCGCGCGATGAGCTCGAGTCGTTCACGCTGGCGCTCGCCGAGCGGGTCTCGGCCCAGCCTCAGATGGGCCTCAAGCTCGCGAAGCAGTCGGTGAACCAGGCCGTCGACGCACAGGGATTCTGGACCGGCCTCCAGGCGGCCATGTCGCTCCAACAGCTCGGCCACTCGCACAACCAGCAGGTGCACGGCATGCCGATCGACCCGGCCGGGCTCGGGGCGCGCAAGAGTCAGAAGGCTCCGAAGGCTGAACAGTGAGCGCGATCCGGCGGCTCGGGCGCCCGCCTGCGTCGAGCGGGGTGCAGACCGAGGCCCGCATCATCGAGGCGGCTCGCCGGTGCTTCGCCGATCTCGGGTACGCCGCGACGACGAACCGTGCGATCGCCGAGGACGCCGGTATCACGACCGGGGCGATCTATCACTACTTCGATTCGAAGCAGGCACTCTTCGAGCGAGTGTTCACCCAGGTCGAGGAGCTGGTGAGCGAACGCCTCTCGGCGGCATGGCGTGGTGCCGGCGACGAGTTCGCGCACCGCATGCGCGCGGTGCTGGAGGCGTCGGTGGTGTTGAACCGTGACGACGCGTCGCTTGCCCGCTTTCTCGTCACGGTGCCCACCGAGTGCCGGCGTCGGCCCGAGCTCGCTCCGTTACTCGGCTTGTTGAACGGCTACCAGGAGCGGGTGTTCGGTCCGGTCGTCGACGATGGCATCGCTCGGGGCGAGCTTCCCGCCGACGTCGCTCGCTCCACGCTGCTGAACGTGATCGGTGTCGTGCTGGTCGGGCTGGCAGACGTCTCGGCGAACTTCTCGAGTCCCGAGCAGCACGCGGCCAACGCCGACGTCGTAGGTCGCCTCTTCGAAGGAACGCTGATTCCGGCTCCCGTGTCGCGGGTCTCCTGAGCGATCAGCCGATGGTCCGCTCGGTGGGCCAGTAGGGCGCTCGAAGCGCCCGCTTGTTGACCTTGCCCATGGCGCTGCGGTCGAGCGTGGAGACGAACTCGACCGACCGCGGGCACTTGTGGTGCGCGATGTGATCGCGACAGAACTCGATGAGCTCGTCGGCGTGTGGAGGGTGGGTCGTGTCGACCGGCACGACCAGCGCCCGCAGTGCCTCACCCATGTCGGCATCGGGGATCCCGATCACCGCGACATCGGCGACCTCGGGGTGGTCGACGAGCACTGCCTCGACCTCGGCCGGGTACAGGTTCACGCCTCCCGAGACGACCATGTCGGAGGTGCGATCGGTGATGAAGACGTAGCCGTCCTCGTCGACATAGCCGATCTCGCCGAGTGTGAACACCCCCGGCTCGACGTGGGCTTCGGCAGACTTGCCGGGATCGTTGTGGTACACGACGCCGCGGCCCGTCGTGTCGAGGAAGCAGAGGCGCCCTTCGACGTTCGGCGCGCACGCGTTCCCTTCGGTGTCGAGGACGCGTACTTCGAACGGTGGGATCGCCCGCCCGACGGAGCCGGGGTGTGCCATCCACTCCCGGGAGGTGATCATGCACGTGGTGCCCACTTCGGTCGCGCCGTACGCCTCGAAGAGCACCGGTCCCCACCAGTCGATCATGCGGCGCTTCACGTCGACCGGGCAGGCCGAGCCGGTGTGCACGACGAGGCCCAGGCTGCTGACGTCGTACCGGGCACGAGTTTCGTCGGGAAGGGCGAGCATCCGGGCGAAGTGCGTCGGCACCATGACCGAGCTCTCCACGCCGTAGTGCTCGATCGCGGCGAGCGTCGCCTCCGGGTCGAAGCGCCCGAGCACGACGACGGGGATCCCGGCCACGAGCAGGCGCATCCCCGTCAACGGTCCGGTGTGGTACATCGGCCCGACGACCAGGTGTGTGCCGAATGCCGCGAAGGGGTTCTCGGCCAACCGGGCGACGTGCTCGCGCATCGTCGAGCCCCCGGCGAACATCGTCGGGGGCAGCTCGGTCCCCTTCGGGCGGCCGGTCGTCCCCGACGTGTAGAGCAGGTGGGGGCGCGGCGCGAGGTCGTCGGGCGGCGCGGTGTCCGGCGCACCGGCGAGGAAGTCCTCCCACGACTCGGCGCCTGCGGTCGCCTCGGCGCGCCAGGCCAGCACCCGGTCGATCCCGGCGTGGTGGGCCGCCGCGACCGCGATCTCCGCCGTCTCGGGACCGGTGACCACGGCGGCCGATCCCGAGTCCTCCAGCACGTAGGCGAGCTCGTCGACGGTGAGGTGGAAGCTCGCCGGCACGGTGGACACCCCGCCCAGCAACGCGCCGAGGTGGGCGAGCGCGGTCTCGGCGCTGTTCTCGGCGAACACCGTGACCCGTCGGTCGGGGCCGAGCTCCCCGCACTCACCCAGGTCGAGGAAGGCGTTCGCCGCGCGGTGCAATGTCTGCTCCACCTCGGCCCAGGTGCGAGCGCCGCGATCGTCCACCAGTGCGATCCCGCCGTCGGCGCGCCGAGTCGGTCGAGCTTGGGCTGGGGTCACGGGCGCCTCGGATACCAATTGATCGGTCAATTACTCTGTTCCGTCGTGGCCACTCCCGGCAACTCAAGCGACGCGCCCCCGGACCTGCCCCCGGATCTGGACGGCAGGCGGTCCGAGGCGCGGGCCTGGAGCGCGGAGCGATTGGCCCCCCGACCGGCCGTCGATCCCGACGCCCCGCTCCGTTGGGGAGAGGGCGAGCTGTCGACCGCGGTGTTCCACAACCTCACCGACGACGAGCAACGCGCAATGTTGGAGCGAGCCTCCGAGTACCAGCGGGAGAAGTGCGACGCGGGCTACGGCGCCATCTCCTGGCCGGTGGAGTACGGCGGTGCCGGCCTCCCCGGGGCGTACGAGCGTGCGTTTCGCTCGGAGGAGGCCCAGTTCGAGGCGCCGGACGGCACCGAGCTGTTCGGTGTCACCGTCGGTCTCATCGCGCCGACCATCCTGACCCACGGCTCCGAGGAGCAGAAGGACGAGTTCCTCCGTGACCTCGTGCGCACCGAGTACTTCGCGTGCCAGCTCTTCTCCGAGCCGGGCGCGGGTTCTGACCTTGCGGCCCTGGGCACCCGCGCCGTGCGTGACGGCGACGACTGGGTGATCAACGGGCAGAAGGTGTGGACCTCGGGCGCGCGGTACTCGAGGTACGGCGAGCTCATCGCACGCACCGACGTCGATCTCCCCAAGCACGCCGGGATGACCGCGTTCATGGTGCCCCTCGACGCGCCGGGCGTGGAGATCCGACCGATTCGCCAGATGACGGGCGGGTCGTCGTTCAACGAGGTGTTCTTCGACGACGTGCGTGTTCCGGACAGCCGACGCCTCGGCGCCGAAGGTGACGGCTGGCGGGTCGCGCTCACCACGCTCGGCTTCGAGCGGGGGAGCAGCGGCGGCGGGGCCGGCGGGATGCGCGCCGGCGGCACCTGGCAGCAGGTGATCGCGCTCGCCCAGCATCTCGAGCGCACCAATGACCCCGTGACCCGCCAGGCCTTGGCCGACCTCTACATACGAATCCGGATGCTCGCCCTCAACGGACGGCGGGCTCAGGGTCGGCTTCGCTCGGGACAGGCCCCGGGGCCGGAAGGCTCGATCGGCAAGGTGTTGTGGACCCTGGGCATGACCCGGATGACCGAGGTCGTCAGCGGGCTCCTCGGTCCCCGCCTCGCCGCCGACTCCGGCGAGTGGGGTACGTACGCCTGGACCGAGCATGTGCTCGGCGCGCCCGGGTACCGCATCGCCGGCGGATCCGACGAGATCCAGCGCAACATCCTCGGAGAGCGGGTGCTCGGGCTGCCGAGCGAGCCGCGAGCCGACCGCGGCGTGGCGTTCCGGGATCTGCCCGGCGCCGGTGCAGGGTCCGCCAGTCCAAGTTCCGGTAGGTCGGCATGAGGGCGGTCTTGCCGGAGCGTGTTCACCGCTGCTAGTCAAGCGGTCAAGGAGTCGCGCGCCCGATGGCGGCGCGGGCGCGGAGAATCGACGAAGGGAACGGCGGGATGGATCTCGGTCTTGCGGGTGCGAAGGCTCTGGTGACGGGTGCGAGCCGCGGGATCGGGCGGGCGATCGCCGAGACGCTGGCTGATGAGGGCGCGGACGTCGCGGTGTGCGCTCGTGGCCAGGAAGGGGTCGACGAGGCCTTGGCCGCGCTGTCCGCGAAGGGCGTCAAGGCAGTCGGGAGCGCGGTCAACGTCGCCGATGGGGATGCCTACAAGGCCTGGATCGAGTCCTCGGCCGAAGCCCTCGGTGGGATCGACATCCTTGTCGCGAACGCGAGCGCGGGCCCTGGCGGCGGCGAGAAGGCCTGGACGAAGAACCTCGCGGTCGACGTGATGACCCTGGTGCGCGGGATGGAGATCGCACAGCCGATGCTCACGGAGTCCACTCGGGCTTCCGTCGTCGCGATCGGCACCACCGCCGCCTTCGAGACGTTCCAGGGGGCCACGTCGTACAACGCGATGAAGGCGGCGCTCATCGTGCATGCGAGCAATCTCGCCCATGTCCTGGCGCCGGTGGGCATTCGCGTGAACTCGGTCTCGCCGGGCCCGATCTTCTTCGAGGGTGGCCCGTGGGATCTCGTGAAGCAGCACATGCCCGAGATGTACGAGACGGCACTGGCTCAGCAGGCGGGCGGCGCAATGGGCACGCCCGAGGACGTTGCCCGAGCCGTGGCGTTTCTCGCCAGCCCGGCGGCGTCGCACATCAGCGGCGTGAACCTGGTCGTCGACGGTACGTTCACGCAGCGCGTCAACTTCTGAGCGTTTGGGTGAGCGCGTGATGACTGAGCGTGCGGCGCGGGTCGACGGCTATCTGGTGTGTGGCGGCGACTTCCACGACTTCGACTACGCGCGCCGTGAGCTGCTCGGCCATGTCGGTGAGCACGACCAGATCCGCATGACGGTCGCGCCCGACTACGCGGACGTCGACGCGATCGCCGCTTCGGACTTCCTGCTTACCTACACCTGCAATGTGCGACCGTCCCTTGCAGAGCAGGAGGGGTTGGCCGACTTCGTGCAGGGTGGTGGGCGCTGGCTCGCGCTCCACGGCACCAACGCGGCCCTCGACCTGAGTGCGAAGGGAGTCGCGAGCCCGCGCGTCTTCCCCCGACTCGCCGAGGTCCTCGGGAGCCAGTTCATCGCGCACCCGGTCCCGATCGAGCCCTACGAGGTCTCGGTGGTCGATCCGGGCCACTGGTTCACCGCCGGTGTTGCGGGTTTCACCGCGACCGACGAGCTCTATCTCTCCGAGTACCACGACCGCGACGCCCTGGTCCCGTTGCTCGAGACCCGCTGGACGGGCACCGCCTTCGGGTTCGACGAGGGTGACTGGCCGGACGACATCGCGCATCTCGTGGCCTATCTGCGCCCGTTCGGCGAGGGCACGGTCCTCTACCTCACGCTCGGGCACTGCCGCGGCCACTACGACATGCAACCCCAGGTGGCCTGGTACCCGGTGATCGAGCGCGGCTCGTGGGACGTGCCGGAGTACCGCGAGCTGCTGCGCCGGGGCATCCGTTGGGCCGCCGCGCTCGCGCCGGCCGCCGGCGACGCGACCTGAGCAGACCGGGCCGGATGCCTCAGCCGGATCGGCGCGGCCCGGGCGTGAACTCGAGGTCGAGGCACTTGAGCCCGCGCAGGATGAAGCTGGGCTCGTACTCGAACTCGTTCCCGGGTCCGTAGCGAAGGTCGGGCAGTCGGGTGAGGATCCGATCGAGGGCGACCGCACCCTCGGCACGGGCGAACGACGCGCCCAGGCAGTAGTGGATGCCCTTGCCGAAGGCGAGGTGCTCCTTGGCGTTGCTGCGCGCGGGATCGAACTCGTCGCCGGCGTCGAACTCGGCATCGTCGCGGTTCGCCGATGCGTACATGAGTACGCACATCGACCCCTTGGGGATCTCCACATCGCCGACCACCACGTCCTCGGTCACGCGTCGGAACATCCCCTGGGTCGGCGTGGCGAGGCGCAGCGCCTCCTCGACGACGTTGGGGATGAGCCGCGGGTTCTCGCGGACGCGTTCGGTGGCCGCGGGGTTGTCGATGAGCATCCGGCACGCCTCGGCGATGAGCTTGGTCGTCGTCTCGTTGCCCGCGACCAGGAGCTGCTGGAGGATGCTCAGCATCTCGGGCATCGTCAACGGGGTCGTGTCCTCGTCGGCCTCCGGATCCTCGATGCGCGCGTGCACGAGGTCGGAGAGGATGTCGTCGCGTGGATGTTCGCGCCGATCCTCGAGCTCGGTCGCGAAGAACTGCTGGAACTCGACCACCCCTCGGGCCGTCTCGAGCGTGCGCTCGCGCGACAGCCGCGCGCCGATCGCCGCGATCGAATCGTCGGACCAGCGCTTGAAGTCGTCCTGACGGTCAGGCGACACGCCGAGCGCGTGCGCGATGAGCCGGACGGGCAGCGGCACCGCGAACTGCGAGACGATCTCGACCCGGCCGTCCTCGACGAAACCGTCGATCAGGTCGTCGGCGAGCCGTTCGATCTCGGGGATCAGGTCCTGGACGCGTCTCGGAGTGAACGCCCTCCCCACCAGCTTGCGGAACCGCGTGTGCGCCGGGGGGTCGGCCACGAGCAGGGTCGCGACCGGCGGGTAGCCCTCGGCGAGGATCGCCGCGAGCTCGGGATCGCCATCCGCAGCCGATGTGCTCCCCGGCGTGCCCGGTCCCGTGAATCCGCTCGCGAACACCTTGGGTCGGCGGAGCGCATCGAGGCAGTCCTGGTAGCGAGCGATGACGTACATCCCGTTGTCGACGCGGAACACCGGCTGCTCCGCCCGCATCCGGGCGTAATAGGGCTGGGGCGCCTGCTGGATTCGGGCGTCGAAGGGATCGAACCCCTCGAGGGTGATGTTCTCGGCAGTCATGGTTCCCTCCGGTTCGGGGCTCGACGCGATCTCATGTCTAGTGTCCACCGCTGACGACGAGGATCTGGCCCGTGACCCAGGCCGCGGCGGGCGACGCAAGGTAGAGCGCGGCGGCGCCGATGTCCTCGGGGGTCCCGAAGCGCTCGAGCGGGATGCGGGAGCGGGTCCGGAACTTCTCGAGGTCGTCGTCACCGAGGTCGAGCGCTTCCATCATCACTTCGGTCGGCACCTGGCCCGGCGCGATCGCGTTGACCCGGATGCGGGGTGCGAGCTCGCGGGCGAGGGTCTGGGTGAGTGAGTGCACCGCGGCCTTGGCCGCGGCGTAGTGGCCGCTCCCAGGCACGGGCCCGAACCCCGCGAGCGACGACACGTTGATGATCGTGCCCGAGTCCATCGCTCCGGACGCGACCACGGCCGCCTCCCACACTGCGGTGAGGTTGAGGGCGATCGTCTGGTCCCACACGGCGCGCTCGAGGTCGCGTAAGGGGCTCCGAACCGGCGACCCCCCGGCGTTGTTCACCCAGATCGAGCAGCGACCGAAGCGTTCCTTGGTCGCCTCGGCGAGGTGCGCGAGCGCAGCCGGGTCGGTGACGTCGGTCGGCACCGCGAGCGCGGCTCCACCGTCGGCCTCGATCTCGGCCGCGACCCGCTCGACCTCGTGGCTCCGCCGGGCCGCGACCACGACCGACGCGCCGGCGGCGGCGAAGGTGCTGGCGATTCCCTCACCGATGCCCCGCCCGGCACCGGTGACGACCGCGACCTCGCCGCTGAGGTCGAACAGCGCACTGGTGTCCATGGGGGCTTCCTGTCGCTCGGCTGGGGCGGCGTGTCAGGATAACTAACTGACCAGTTGATTTCACCAGATGGGGGTCTCATGGGGCGTGCGCAGGCGGACGGCCGGGTGGCAGTGGTCACCGGTGCCGGGCGGGGCATCGGCGCCGCGGTGTGCCACCGACTCGCGGCCGACGGCCTCTCGGTCGTCGCGACCGACATCGACGAGGCGGCGGCGCAGGTCACCGCCGCCGCCGTCGGCGGTGTCGCTCGTCGTCTCGATGTCTCGGACCCCGACGATGTCCGGGGGCTGGCCGGGTCCCTCGAGCGGTGCGACGTCCTCGTGAACAACGCAGGGATATGGCGCTTTGCTCCCCTGGCCAAGATCACTCCCGAATACGTTCGCGCCGTGCTCGACACCAACGTGCTCGGCACCGTGCTGTGCACGCAGGCGCTCGCTCCGCTGATGGCCCAACAGGGGGGAGGAGCGATCGTGAACCTCACCTCGATCACCGCGCACGCCATCCCACCCGGTGTGGGGATCTACCCGGCCTCGAAGGCGGCGGTCATCGCGCTCACCAAGCAGACCGCCATCGAGTACGCCTCGAAGGGCATCAGGGCCAACGCGGTCGGACCCGGCTTCATCCCGACGCCGGGGACACTCGACACCTACGGCGCCGACGAGGAGACCCAGCGTGAGCGCGGGTGCATCGTGCCGCTGGGTCGGTACGGGACTCCGGACGAGATCGCCGATGCCGTCGCGTTCTTCGCGTCCGATGCGTCGCGCTACGTGACCGGGCAGGTGCTCTTCGTCGATGGCGGCGTCACGGAGGCCTCGATGCTCTTCATGTTCGCGGCCCAATCCTGATACGGGGTGAGCCGCTGAACCGTCCGCCTTCGCGCATCAGGGCGGCTGATCTCGAGCCCCCTCGAGCACGGTGTCGCGAAGCACCCAGGCTTCCGAGAGCTGGACGTCGCGGGTTGCGGTGATCAGGAGCAGGCCGGGCTGATCCGCCAGCGCACGGAGACGTACGAGGCAATCGCGAGCCACTGGCAGCTCCAGCTCCTTCCGATATCTCGAGCGGAACTCATCGGCTCGCTTCGGGTCGTGCCCGTACCAACGGCGCAGCTCGGTGCTCGGTGCCACGTCCTTCATCCACTCGAAAGGTTCCAGGGTGCCCTTGCTCACGCCTCTCGGCCAGAGTCGGTTCACGAGCACCCGCGCACATCCGTCGTCTGGCATGGGTCCGTAGGGGCGGACGATCTCGATGCGCAACGCGGACATCCCTCGACGCTACGAGGTTCGAGCGCCAGTCCGATGCCCGATGAGGGAGACACTCCTATAGAGAGGGTGTCGGCGCTACCGATGGCGGCGTCACGGAAGCCTCGAGCACGACGGACCCTCAGAGCCCGGTCGGGAAGGTCTCGGGCGGCTCGCCCCGGTCCCAGGCCGAGCTGCGCTCGAGCGGGACCAACGCCCGCGTGCGGTCGACGTGGATGACCGCGTCGAACTGGTCTGCGAGGCGCGCCTCGAAGTAGTGGCTCTGGAGCTCGGTGTCCGGCCGGTAGATCACGCCGATGGCTCGCTCGAGCCGCGCCGGCCGGAGCGCATCGCCGACCACCGGATCGGATGTGTCGACCCAGAAGCTCGGGCAGCCCACCTCGTGAAGAAGAGCTTCGTGGCTCGCGGGACGCGCCGGCCGTACGTGCTTGCGCTCGGCGTCGCCGCCCCACTCCGACGCCGCGGTGACGCGCCCGTCGAAGGTGGTGAAGCCGACGAGCGCCGTGTCGTGTCGGTGGCGCTGTCGCGTGAGCTGGCCGACGGTGAGCTCTCCGCGGGCTCCCATGGCCGTGGCCCGAGCATCGCCGACGTGGGAGTTGTGCTCCCACACCACGACCTTCGCGTGTCCGAACTGGCGATCGAGGTGGTCGACGAGCGCGTCGAGCGTGTTCGCCATGTGGCGGTCTCGGAGATTCCACGACGAGACCTCGGCTCGGTACATCTGCTGGTAGTACTCCTCCGCGTCGCGCACGAGGAGCGCGTTCTGCTCCGCGAAGAACAGGTCGTCCTCGGCGATCCAGCCGTCGCGCCGGAGGTACGTGTCGCTGCGACGCCGGAGCTCGATCAGCTGGGCGACCACCTCGTTCTCACACGGGATGGCGCCCTGGTAGGCGAGCGCATAGCCGTACGCCTGGCCCTCGGCGCCGAAGTGGTCGAAGCACGAGTAGCGCTCGCGGGCCCGTCGTGCTTCTGTCGGGTCGACCCGGTCGAGGTAGGCGACGACCGCCTCCATCGACGCCCGCAGGCTGTAGAGATCGAGCCCGAGGAACCGCACGCGGCTCGCCGGGTGCCGGTGCGCATCGTTGCGCGCCCGTGCCCACTCGACGAACTCGACCACGTCGCGGTTGCGCCACATCCACGCAGGGAAGCGCTGGAAGTCGCGCAGTGCGTGCTCGGCGTCGGGATCGGCGCCGAGACCCATCACATATCGGTTGACGCGGTAGGCGTCCGGCCAGTCGCCTTCGACGGCGACAGCGTTGAACCCCTGCTCATCGACCAGCCGGCGGGTGATGCGGGCCCGCTCCCGGTAGAAGTCGTGCGTTCCGTGTGACGCCTCACCGATGAGCACCAGCCGCCTCGACCCGATGAGGTCGAGCAGCCCGTCGTAGTCGTCGGCGGCGCCCGTCACCTGGTGCGCCGCAGCCTCCATCGCCTCGATCGCCGGGTCGACCGCCATTCTGACCATACCCACACAGTGCGCAGCAAGGGCGAGGCTCGCAAGGGACCGACAGCCCGCCGTTTCGGGACCTTGGCCCCTCGTCGGGGGCTACGAGAAGGTGGACGATGGGTGCATGCGACCGTCGGTACGTCTGGGCCGGATCGCCCACATCGAGGTAGGGATCCATTGGAGTGTCCTGGTCATCATGGTGCTGCTCGTCTGGAGCCTCGCCGGGGCTACTCTGCCCGAGCTCGCGCCCGGATCATCGGACCCGGTGTACTGGATCGCGGCAGTGGTCGGCGTGCTTCTCCTGTTCACGAGCCTGCTCGCGCATGAGCTCGCGCACTCGGTCGTCGCCGAGCGTCGGGGCGTGTCCGTCGAGGGCATCACCCTGTGGCTGCTCGGCGGCGTCTCGCAGCTCCACGGCGAGGCGAAGACCCCGCGCGACGAGTTCGACATCACGGCTGCTGGCCCGCTCACGAGCGTCGCGCTGGCGCTCGGCTTCGGTGCACTCGCCGGGTTCGCGGCTGCGATCGGCGGCCCGACCGTCCTGGTGGCGGTCCTCGGCTGGTTGGCGGTGATCAACGGCGTCCTCGCCGTGTTCAACCTGATCCCCGGCGCGCCACTGGACGGTGGTCGGCTCCTGCACGCCGCGGTGTGGCACCGGTCGGGTGACCGGTCGCGCGCCACGATGGTCGCGACCCGTGCGGGGGGTCGGGTCGGGTACACGCTCATCGGTCTGGGCATCCTGCTGCTGTTGCTGGGCGATCTCTCCGCGGCGTGGTTCGTGCTGCTCGGCTGGTTCCTGCTCGCCGCGTCGCGCGCCGAGGCGACCCATGAGCTGCTCCACGGGGCACTCGCCGGTGTGCGTACTCGTGATGTCATGACGGCACGTCCGATCGTCGCTCCGGAGGACGTCCCGCTGTCGACGCTCGTAGATGACTGGTTTCTCGGGCACGACTGCTCGGCGTTCCCGCTCGCGGCGGCCGACGGAACCGTGACGGGACTCATCACGCTCGCGCGGGTCAAGTCGATCCCTCGCCACGACTGGGACCGGGTGACCGCCGGAGAGGTTGCCGAGCCCATCGAGTCGCTCGCGACCGGTGCGCCGAACGAGCCCTTCCCGGAGATGCTCGAACGCATCTCCGTCGCGGCGGGTGGTGGCGGGCGGGCGCTCATCTTCGACGGCGGTTCGCTCGTCGGGATCATCACCCCGACGGACGTGCAGCGCACCGTCGACCTCGCGGCCCTGCGGTCGCCGCGCCCGCGCCTCGAATCCGCCGCGAGTCCCCGGACTCCGACTCCGGGAGGGGGGGTTCGATGAACGGATCGCTTCCCTTCCGCGACCGACGTGATGCGGGGGAGCAGCTCGCCGCGCGCCTCACCCACCTCGAGTCGGAGCACCCCCTGGTCCTGGGGTTGCCGCGTGGCGGGGTGCCCGTTGCCGCTCTCGTCGCGGCGCGTCTGCACGCTCCGCTGGACATCCTCGTGGTCCGCAAGCTGGGCGTTCCGTTCCAGCCCGAGCTCGCGATGGGTGCCGTCGGCGAGGAGGGCGCGCGCGTCCTCGAGCCCACCGTGATTCGCCAGGCCGGCATCACCGCCGAGCAGATCGCCACCGTCGAAACGAAGGAGCGCGCCGAGATCGAGCGCCGGGCGGCTCGCTACCGTGACGGCCGCACCCCCGTGCCGCTCTCGGGCCGGGTGGTGGTGATCGTCGATGACGGGATCGCGACGGGCAGCACGGCGCTGGCCGCGATCCAGGTCGCGCGTCACCGCGGCGCGGCGCGGGTGGTGCTCGCCGCGCCGGTCGCTGCCGCAGAGACCGCCCGGGAGCTCTTGTCCGTCGTCGACGAGCTGGTCTGCGTCGCAACCCCGGAGGACTTCGGCGCGGTGGGTCGGTTCTACCGGGACTTCTCCCAGACCTCCGACGACGAGGTCACGTCGCTGCTCGCGACCGCGCGAACTGCAAGCGAGCACGACGACTCGTCCGCCGCCCGCCGCGCCGAGGATCAGGGCGTCGAGCATTCTGGCGCCTTGGATCAGGACGTCGAGGTGCTTTCCGACGGCGCAACCCTCGAAGGGCGGCTCACCATCCCGGCCCAGGCATCGGGCATCGTGCTCTTCGCGCATGGCAGCGGCAGCAGCGCGCGGAGCCCGAGGAACCGCTTCGTCGCCGACCGGCTGCACGACGCCGGCATCGGTACCCTGCTCTTCGACCTGCTGACACCCCTCGAGGCGGACGACCGCGCGAACGTCTTCGACATCGAGTTGCTCGCCCGCCGCCTACGCGGCGCCACGGGGTGGACGCGCGAACTACGGCCGGGCGGGATCGACGCGCTCGGCTACTTCGGAGCGAGCACCGGCGCCGCCGCTGCGCTCGAGGCTGCTGCCGACCCGCGCTTGCAGATCGACGCCGTCGTGTCGAGAGGCGGTCGCGTCGACCTCGCGGCCGACCACCTCGATGCCGTCCGAGCGCCGACCCTGATGATCGTCGGCGGGGCCGACGCCGAGGTGCTGCAGCTGAACCGGGCCGCGGCACGGCTGTTGCGCTGCCCGCACGAGGTCGTCGTCGTTCCGGGTGCCTCGCACCTCTTCGAGGAGCCGGGTGCTCTCGATGCCGTGGCCGGGCTGGCGAGCGGATGGTTCGCGAAACATCTTGGCGCCCACGCCACGTGACTGTGAACCGACCGGAGGGGGACCCGTGATCACCGAGCCCACCGCCGGCGGGGCGCGCAAGGGCGTGCCCAGAACGGTCGAGGTGTTCGCTGACGTCTTGTGCCCGTTCACCCATGTGGGGCTCCGGCGCCTCGTCGCACGACGCGCCGAGTTCGCCCGCGACGAGCCGGTGCTGGTGGTGCGGGCGTGGCCGCTCGAGCTCGTGAACGGCAGGCCGCTCGCCCCCGATGTCGTCGCGGAGGAAGTTGCCGAGTTGTCGTCGAGCGTCGCGCCTGACCTCTTCGTCGGCTTCGAGCCCGCCCACTTCCCCACGACCTCGCTCCCGGCACTCGCGTTGGCCGCGCGTGCACGACGGGCCGGGCCGCGTGTGGGTGAGCGCTGCAGCCTTGCGCTCCGGCATGCGCTCTTCGAGGAGGGGCGCGACATCAGCGATTCCGAGGAGCTCGCCCGGGTTGCGCTCGAGTGCGGTATCGACGGTGCGCGCGGGGAGGACCACGCAGCAGTCCTGGCCGAGCTCGAGCGAGGCCGCTGTCTCGGGGTGGTCGGTTCACCACACTTCTTCGTGAATGGTGCGGGGTGGTTCTGTCCGGGACTCGAGATCGGGCGGGTCGACGGGCACCTCCGCATCGCCGTCGACGTGGACGGCTTCGCGTCCCTTGCCGAGCGATGCTTCGGCTTGACCGGATCGTGACAGCACGGCGAGCGGTCTCGACCTGATGGCACTGATCGAGCTCCAGGGGGTCGCGCGCCGGTACGAGGTGGGCGGCGGCGTGGTCACGGCGCTCCGCGAGGTCGACCTCGAGGTCGAGGCGGGTGAGTTCGTCGTCGTCCTGGGGCCGTCGGGCTGCGGGAAGACGACGCTGCTCAACCTCATCGGAGCACTTGATGTGCCGACCTCCGGAGAGATCCGCATCAACGGCCAGTCGCTCGCCGGAGCGAGCCGATCCGACCTGTTCACCTTCCGCCGGCGAAGCGTGAGCTTCGTCTTCCAGACCTTCAACCTGTTCCCGACGCTCACCGCCCTCGAGAACGTCGAGTTCGGGGTCGATGTCGCCGGCTCGGATCGTTCCGCCGCCGACGTCCTCGCCGAGGTGGGCCTCGGCGATCGGCTGCACCACTTTCCGAGCCAGCTCTCGGGCGGCGAGCAGCACCGGGTGGCCATCGCACGCGCTCTCGCAACGGGGAATCCCATCCTGCTCGCCGACGAGCCCACCGGCGAGCTCGACTTCACGACCGGCGTGCAGATCCTCGAGTTGCTCCATGCGCACTCTCATGCCGGCATGACCGTGGTCGTGGTGACCCACAACCGGGAGATCGCGCGCGTCGCGGACCGGGTGATCGAGCTCAGCAGCGGCCGCGTCGTCGGCGACGGTCCGCCGGAGGGCGGTCAGCGCGCTATCGCTGATCTCCGCTGGTGACGACGCAGCGGACGATCTGGCTGCGGTGGTCGTGGCGTGATCTCCGCGCGCGGTGGGTACAGGTCGCCGCCATCGCGTTCATCATCGCGCTGGGCTCGGGGATCTACTCGGGACTCAGCAGCACGGGCGCGTGGCGAAGGATCTCCTACGACGCGAGCTTCGAACGGCTGCACATGTACGACCTGCGCGCCGCGCTGAGCACCGGGAGCTACGTCGACGCCGCCGAGCTCGTCGCCACGGCCGAGTCGATCCCGAGCGCGAGCTCGATCCGCGCCGCCGAACCGCGTCTCCTCGCGCCGACCCAGGTCGATGCCTCGAGACACGGCCGGACCATCTTGGTGCCGGGTCGGCTCGTCGGGGTCGACGTGACCGATGGTGGTCCCCACGTCGCCTCGATCTCGGCGGAGCGGGGTCGGGGTCTGACCGAAGGTGACGTCGGGCGTCGGCGCGCCGTGCTGGATCTCCACTTCGCCAACCGGCAGGGGCTTCCGGTCCCCGATCGGCTCGCGGTGAGCGGTGGCGACCTGGAGGTGGTCGGCCAGGGCCTGTCGCCGGAGTACTTCCTCGTGACCGGCGAGCAGGGCAACCTGCTCGCCGAGTCGAGCTTCGCTGTCCTCTACGCCCCGCTCGAGGACGTGCAGGCGATCACCGGGCACTCCGGACAGGCGAACGACCTCGTGGTGTCGCTGCGGCCCGGGGCCGATGCAACCGCGGTGCGTCGCGAGCTCAGCGGTGCGTTGCGCGCACGGTTCCCGGACGTCGGGTTCGACCTCCAGGGTCCTCGGGGGGACGACGCGTTCCGCCTCCTCTACGACGACATCAAGGGCGACCAGCGCTTCTATGACATCTTCGCGGTGCTGATCCTCGCCGGCGCGGCCTTTGCCGCATTCAACCTCACGGGGCGGATCGTCGAGTCGCAGCGACGCGAGATCGGCATCGGCATGGCGATCGGCGTGACACCGGCGCGGCTCGCGGTCCGGCCCCTGCTCGTCGCAGGTCAGGTCGCGGCGCTCGGTGTCGTGTTCGGCATCGGCGTCGGACTCGCGGTCTCCGCCGCGATGGGCTCGGTGCTGCGCGACCTGTTTCCGCTACCTACATGGCGGTTCCCGTTCCAGGGCGGGGTCTTCGTCCGAGGCGCGCTCCTGGGTCTCACGTTGCCGTTCATCGCCGCGGCGATCCCGGTCTGGCGTGCCGTGCGCGTCGCTCCGATCGAAGCGATCCGCACGGCGTACCTCAGCAGTGGTCGCCACGTCCCACTCCTTGCGCGCATCCCGCTCCCCGGCCGCACGACCGCGCAGCTCCCGTTCCGCAGCCTCCTGCGCTCTCCGCGGCGCACGATCATGACCGTGCTCGGGGTGGCCGTGGCGATCGTCGTGCTCGTCGGGGTCGTGGGAATGGTCGATTCCTTCCGCCGGACGATCGATCTCGCCAACGTCGAGGTCGTGCGCACCTCGCCCCGGCGAACGACCGTCGACCTCCAGACCTTCCTGCCGACGGACAACGCCAGCGTCCGCGCGATCGAGTCCTCGCCGCTCGTCGCGGATGCGGAGCCGCATCTGAGGGTCGGAGGGACGGTCGAGCACGGCGGCGCTGCGGTCGACGTGCTGCTGGAGCTGCTCCCGCTCGACCACGGCCTCTGGTCCCCGACGGTGACCACGTCGGCACCCCGCAACAGCGAGCCGGGGATCGTGCTGACCGAGAAGGCGGCCGCCGATCTGGGGGTGTCGACCGGTGACACGGTGACGCTGCGCCATCCGCGACGAACGGGGCTCACGACCTACCGCCTCGTCCGTTCGCCGGTACGGGTGATCGGGATCAGCCCACTGCCGACCCGCTTCGTGGCCTTCATGGACTCGAGCGACGCCGAGCTCATGAACCTCGCCGGTGTGACGAACAGCGTGGTCGTGAATCCTCGCGAGGGCACGTCGCTCGCCGAGCTCGAGCGCTCGCTCTTCGGCATGCCCGGTGTCGCATCGGTGCAACCGGTCCGCGAGTACACCAACACCATCCGCAAGGAGATCGACCGGTTCCTCGGCATCCTCACGGTCGTGGAGGTCGCCGTGCTCCTGCTCGCGCTGCTGATCGCATTCAACTCGGCGTCGATCAACGCCGACGAGCGCGCTCGCGATCACGCGACCATGTTCGCCTTCGGGTTGCCGACGCCGAAGGTGCTCCGCATGAACATCGTCGAGAGCGGAGTCGTTGGTGTGCTCGGCACCTTGGTCGGACTCGGTGTCGGCTGGCTGCTCCTCGACTGGCTGGTGCAGTCCTTGATTCCGAAGACGTTTCCCGACCTGTCAATCACGACGTTCGTAGCCACCCGAACCCTGCTCGTCGCGCTGGTGCTCGGCGTGGCCGTGGTGGCGCTCGCGCCCGTGTTCACCTACCGCAAGCTCCGACGGATGGACATCTCGTCCACGCTGCGCGTCATGGAGTGAAGAGCGGAGCGCCCTTCAGGATTCGTCGTGCTCGCGCTGGCGCTCTTGCTTCACTCGGTACATCGCGAGGTCGGCTTCGCGCAGGAGCTCGGTGGCATCCCGAGGGGTGTCGGTCCAGGCGATGCCGACGCTCAGATCGAGGTGATCGGTGAGGCCTCGCGGTGGCGTACTCGCGACGATCTCGCGGACGCGGGTGGCGACGTCGCCGGCCACCGTGGGGCTGTCGATCCGGTGACAGAGGACGACGAACTCGTCGCCTCCCGGGCGACTCACCGAGTCGCCCGGTCTGAGGGCCGATCGCATCCGATCGGCGATCTCGATGAGGACCCGGTCACCGACTTCATGTCCGTACTCGTCGTTGACTTGCTTGAAGCCGTCGAGGTCGCAGTAGAGCAGTGCGAGGCCTCCGCGGCTCTCGGTCGTGAGACCTCCGGCCGCACGACGGACGTCGATGAGGAGCTTGCTCCGATTGGCGAGACCGGTCAGCGGGTCGTGCAGGGACTGGTAGTAGACCCCGGCTTCGTCGCGGGCTCGCCGGAGCGTGGACGTGAGGATCCGGGTGAGTCCTTGCGCAGAGTCCCCGAGCGCGTCGTCCCAGTAGGGGTCACCCGACTCGGCCCACTGCAGGATGAGCACGCCCGACAGGCAATCGTCGCCGGTCACCGGGACGACGAGCTGTGAGCG
>JALHSW010000303.1 GCA_022865365.1 Acidimicrobiia bacterium
TCGTTGGGCTTCTCACCCCGACCCAAGGTGAGCCTCGGGCTTGCGCTCGGTGTGGGTCACGAGAGCGACGGCGAGTACCTGGATCTGGAGCTCGCCGAACCGATCGCCGTCGAAGCGCTCCCTGCCACGCTGACCGAGACGCTGCCCGTTGGCGTCGAGGTGATCGGTGCCGTCGCACTCGTGCCCCGCGCGCCGGCGCTCCAAGAAGCGATCACGAGCGTCGAGTACGACCTCCGACCAGCCGGCCTGTCGTTCCCCGTGCTCCACGCGGCGGTCGAGCAGGCCATGGGTGCCGAACACCTTCCTATCGAGACGACGCGCAAGGGCCGAGCCGTCGTCGAAGACCTCCGGCCTGGACTCCGGCGCCTCGAGCTTCGCGACGACGTCGTCGAAGCCGAGGTGGCCACGCAACCCCGGGGCATTCGACCCGCCGAGCTGATCGGTGCGCTGCGAGGTCTCGCAGCGACCGCAATCGGCTCCGGTGAGGACCGGGTGCTCCGAACCCATCAATGGATCGAGCGCGACGGCGCGCGGCAGCAGCCGCTCGAAGCCGATCGTGCCCCGCGTGCGTCCGACGACGTACGCGCACCGAGCAAAGGACTCATCAATGCCCGACGAGACGACGACAGGGGCGGCGGCGACCGAGCCGACACCCGCGACCACGGAGCCGACGCCCAGGACCACGGAGCCGACGCCCAGGACCACGGGGCGCCCCAGCGACGCATCGCCTGACGTCGCCGAGACCGGCGGTCCGGCCGCCGCCAACGGCGATCCGGTCGCGGTCGGCCCCGACGGCGCGCCGCGCCGGCGCCGGCGTGGATCGCGCGGTGGCCGCAACCGGAAGAGGCCGGCGGGCGCACGACCTGCGGACGGTGGGGACGACGCCGACGGCTCCACCGGGCCAACCGACCAGCCAGGCGACTGGCGTAGCCCCGAGGCCGACCGTGGCCTGACGAGTGACGACATCGCGGCCGATGCTCGAGAGGACGCCGGCCTGGACGCAGCACCGGGTGGTCGCAGCGCAGCAGCCCCCGACGACAGCACCGAGGCATCGCAGCCGAAGATCGGAGATTCGCGGCCCGCACCGGCTGCGTCGAACGCCACGGCCGGCGCCGATGCGCCGAAGTCGGGGACGCGGCGGCGACGTCGGGGCGGTCGTGGACGCAGCCGCGGGGGTTCGGCAGGTTCCGGCGGCAGCGGCAACACGGGTGACAGCGCTCAGGCTCCCGCACGCGCCGGCGGAGGGCGTGGCGCACGCGACGACGTGGTGCGCGCCGATCTCGGCGTCGGCGACGACGTCACGTCCGAGGAGCTCGACGAAGAGACTCTCGCCCGACGGCGCGGTCGTACGCGCAAGGGGCGCCCGGCCGGCCGCTACATGATGTGCGTGCACGTGCGGCCCGACGGGAACGTGCATACGGCGCTGCTCGAAGGTCGGGTGCTGATCGAGCACTCCGTGAGCACCGGCAAGGACGACGACATCTCGATCGACGGAAACATCTACCTCGGCCGAGTGCAGAACGTGCTGCCCGGAATGGAGGCCGCGTTCGTCGACATCAGCACGCCGAAGAACGGTGTGCTCTACCGCGGCGACGTCACGTGGGATCGCGACCAGATCGACGGCGACGCGCCCAAGATCGAGCGCATGCTCAAGAACGGCCAGAACGTGATGGTCCAGGTCACCAAGAACCCGATCGGGGCCAAGGGCGCGCGACTCACCCAGGAGGTGAGCCTCGCCGGTCGCTTCGTGGTCATGGTGCCCGGCCAACCCGCGACGTACGGGATCTCCAAGCGCCTCCCCGACGACGAGCGCAAGCGGCTCCGACGGGTCCTCGAGGGCCTGCGCCCACCCGACGCCGGTCTCATCGTCCGCACCGCAGCCGAGGGCGCGACCGCCGACGAGCTCGAGCGCGACATGCATCGGCTTCGCCAGCAGTGGGAGCAGATCTCGGACCTCGCGAGCCGTGCGAAGCAGGCGCGGCTGCTCTACCAGGAGCCTCCGCTGGTGTTGCGGCTTCTCCGCGAGGAGTTCACCAAGGAGTACCGGGGTGTCGTGATCGACGACCGTGCGCTCTACGAGGAGGTCAAGGCGTACATCGAAGCCGTGACCCCCGAGCTCGCCGAGCGGATCGAGTTCTACGACGAGGAGGCCGAGGGGCTGCCCGTCTTCGAGCGCCACCACGTCCATGAGCAGCTGTTGAAGGCGCTGGACCGAAAGGTGTGGCTCCCTTCCGGGGGCTCGCTCATCGTCGAGCGGACCGAGGCGTTGACCGTGATCGACGTGAACACCGGCAAGAACGTCGGCAAGTCGAACCTCGAAGAGACCGTGTTCCGCAACAACCTCGAGGCCGCCGACGAGGTCGCCCGCCAGCTGCGGCTCCGCGACATCGGGGGGATCATCGTCATCGATTTCATCGACATGGAGATCCGGGGCAACCGTGACAAGGTCGCCAAGGCTCTCCGGGATGCGCTGGCCCGCGACAAGACCCGCACCCAGGTGTTCGAGATCTCGGAGCTGGGGCTCGTCGAGATGACCCGGAAGCGGGTCTCGGAGGGCCTGGTGGAGTCCGTGAGCGAGATCTGCGCGCACTGCGAGGGCCGCGGCTACCTCCTCGACGAGACCCTGCTGGAAGAGCTGCGATAGGATCGTTCTCCCCCTGCAGCACCTGTCCCCGCAACATCTGGCCACAAGGTTTGGCGAGGCATTCGCGCATGTACGCAGTCATCCGGACCGGCGGAAAGCAGTACAAGGTCGAGACCGGACAGCAGCTCGAGGTCGAGCGCCTGTCGGTCAAGGGCGCGCCCGCCGACGCCGGCTCCGTCGTCGATCTGGCTCCCGTCCTGGTGGTCGACGGCGAGACGGTGCTCGCGACCCCGAAGCAGCTCGGGAGCGCAAAGGTCCGGGCCACGGTCGTCGGCGACACCAAGGGCAAGAAGATCCGTGGCTTCACCTACAAGAACAAGTCGAACCAGCGCAAGCGCTGGGGACACCGTCAGCAGTACTCCCTGATCGAGATCACCGAGATCTCGCCCGGTTGAGCATGGCGTTGAGCAGCAGGCACGAAGGAGCACACTGACATGTCGAAGAAGAAGGGCGCCGCGTCCTCCCGCAA
>JALHSW010000304.1 GCA_022865365.1 Acidimicrobiia bacterium
AAGCCCCGCGCCGGTTTCCGGCGCGGGGTCTTATGTGTCTGGAATCTTAACGAAATCTTACCTTATCACCAGTCTGGCCAGAGTGTAACAAGACGTAAGAAACCGTGATTTTGTCATGGCGGAACGCAGGCGTATTTTGGCCGCCGTGGTTGAAGATTCGTCACAATCTCCAAAGACGGACTCAATCGCATCGGGCGCATACCGATCGGGGCCTGCGGGCCATTCGGTTCGTCGCGCTCGGCGCCATGTGCGCGCTGGTCAGCCCGGTCGTGGGGTCCGTCGCGGACCCGGCGGGGGCCCAGACCGACCCGTTCGACGCGGAGATCGAGCGTGCCCGAGGCGAGCTCGAATCGGCCCAGGCCGACGCCCACGCCGCGGCCAACCGGCTCGAGGAGACGCGGGCCAAGAGCGCCGAGGTGGAGGCTCGGGTGACCGAGGTGCAGGCCGGCATCGCGGACCTGGCGGTCAAGATCCCGGTGCTACGCGCGCACGCCGAAGAGCTGCGTCAGGTGCTGCGTGAGCGAGCTGCGGCGATCTACTCCAGTGGTGGGCCGGCCGCTGTGTACGGACCGCTCTCGGTCGCACCGTCGCTGGAGCATGCGCGGCGCAAGATCCTTGCCGACGCCGCAGCGCGCCATGACGACAACATGGTCACCGAGCTCGACAACACCGCCGCGCAGCTCGATGCGGCCGAGCAGCAGCTCCAGGCGGAGCAAGCCGACCTCGCGAAGCAGCAAGCCGAGCTGGCCCAGCTTCAGGCGCAGCTCGAGTCACAGCAGGCCGAGGTCGACCAGCGCGTCGCCGCGGCAAATGCGGCGCTCGAACGCGCTCGAGTGCTCGGCGCGCTCCGTGCGCGTGGCGAACCGGTGATGGGCCCGACGGTCCTGAGCGGGGCACAGATGGCGTCGTGGATCCGGGCGAAGGGCTACAAGCCGCGCCTGCAGACCTCGGTCGAGGACCTCGCGAACATCTACGTCGAGGAAGGGAACGCAGAGGGACTGCGAGGCGATCTCGCATTCGCGCAGTCGGTCGTCGAGACTGGTGGTTTCGCGTCGTCGCCCGACAACAACTATGCCGGGCTCGGGTGGTGCGACAGCTGCGCGAACGGCACGCGGTTCCCGACCCCGCGCGATGGGGTGCGTGCCCAGGTGCAGCACCTGAAGAACTACGCAGACAGCACCTCGCGCGCCGCAGGCCTGGCCCACGCGCCCTCGCCGTATTGGTACAGCGCCGATCCGGTCGTCGCGGCCCGGAAGTTCGACACGTTCTTCGCCAAGGGCTGGGCGCCCACCTGGAGCGACATGGGGCACGGGAACTGGGCTACGGACAAGGCGTACTCCGGCAAGGTGCTCCGGGTGTATGCCGACATGGTCGCGTTTGCCCACACCGGGAGCGTCTAGGTCGCCTCGCGCCGCTTCTTGGCCCGGCGACGCGCGGTGACCTTCGAGGGCGGGCTCCCGGTGGCGTCCTCGAGAGCTTCGATCGTGGTGCGCGCCGAGTCGCTGCGAACGCACTCCAGCTCGATGGGCCGCTCGGTGCCGGGAACGGTGAGCGTCAGCACGTAGTAGCGGCTCGTGACGGAGCCGCCGCGATGCTCCGCGACGGTTGTCTTCTCCGCGGCGCGTGCGGCGACCCGCACGCTCGTGACCGGCCACGCACCGACCTCTCGCTCGGCCCGCGGAGTCCGCGTGCCAGCGCACGCGAAGAGGCGCACCGTCGTCGACGTGAGCACGAGCACGTTCTGGTGCGCGAGGCCCGAAGCCCGTTTCCCCCGCCCGAACAGACTCCGCAGGGTGCCGGTCACGGTGGCCTCGTGGCTCCCGGCGGGCCCGACGAGGAGCGCACGCACAACGTCCTCTGCGAGGAGACCGGCGACCGCTCCTGCCGCCGCCTCGTGCTCGTAGTCACGCGGGGCCACGTCACAAGGCTAGGGGAGGTGTTGGCGGCGGCGCTGAAGGTCTGACAGGCTCGGGTGCTCAAGAGGGGGATTCATGGCCATGCTCGGCCTGCGCTTCGATCTGCGGGTGCCGGACTTCTCGTCGACCACGCACACCGCGCAGTACGCCGCGTGCCTCGAGATGTGCGAGTGGGCCGATCGGCTCGGCCTCGACTCGATCGTGCTCCAAGAGCACCACGGTCTTCCCGACGGGTATCTCCCAGCCCCGCTCGCGCTGGCCGGCGTGGTCCTCGGCCGCACGCCCCGCATCCCCGTGAGCATCTCCGCGGTGATCGCGCCGTTGCACGATCCCGTCCGCCTCGCAGAGCAGCTCGCGGTGCTCGACGTGGCTGCGCCGGGGCGGATCAGCGTCATTGCCGTGATCGGGTACCGCGCGGCCGAGTTCGAGATGGCGGGCGTAGAGAGGAAGGGGCGGGGGGCGCTGCTCGAGGAGTGCGTCGACGTCCTGCGCCACGCCTGGACCGGGGAGCCGTTCGAGTGGAGGGGTCGACGGGTCGTCGTGACCCCGACCCCGGCGACGCCGGGCGGGCCGATGGTGATGGTCGGAGGCGGCTCGGAGACCGCGGCACGTCGGGCGGCGCGTCTGCACTGCGGCTTCTTCCCGACCCACGGGGACCCTGCGCTCGCGATCGCCTACGAGGATGAAGCGAAGCAGGTCGGCTACACCGAGGGCTTCTGTGGACTCCCGAGCGGGCCCGGCTTCGTGATGGTCTCGGAGGACCCCGACGCGACCTGGGACCAGATTGGACCGAGCGTGCTCTACGACACCCAGACCTACGAATCGTGGCAGGACCCTCCGCAAGAGTTCCTGACGGTCGCGTACGGTGCGCGGAGCTGGGAGGACGCGCGAGCCAGCGGCGTCTACCGCGTGCTGACACCCGACGAGTGCGCCGAGATCGTGGAGGAGCAGGGCGAGTTCGGCGCGCTCGTGTTGCATCCGCTGATGGGGGGGATCCCACCCGAGCTCGCCTGGGAATCACTCGAGCTGTTCGAGCACAAGGTTCTCCCGCGGGTGCGCCCGTCATGACGGACGCACCCGAGTTTCCGGCCCTGACCTTCGAGGCGCTGACCTTCGAGGAGTTCCACCAGATCACGCTCCCGAAGCTGATCGACGCCGGGAACGGCGCGCTCGCGGCCGACGATCTGCGCGGTGTCGGTCCGGTCGCGTTCAAGGTGCCCGACGGCACCGCGTACTCCTATGTACCGGGCCCGGACACGGTGGAGCTCTGGTCGACCGATGTCGCCGCCGACACCGTGATCGAGCTGTCGCGCGAAGCGTTCTCCGACTTTGCCAACGAGCTCCGCACGAGCTTCGGCCTCCTCTACGCCGATCTCGCCGAGGTGACGCGGGGCGACTTTGCCTCCTTCGAGCGCTGGGAACCCGCGCTGCGCGCCCTGTACCACGCCCGGCCCATCATCGACCTGGCCACGAGCGGTATCCGGGACGACCTGGATCGTGTGTTCACGCTCGATGATTCCGACGATGAGCTCAGAGCGTTTCTCGCCGAGACCGGCTTCCTCCACGTGCGCGGCGTGTTCGCGGCCGACGAGATCGCCACACTCGACGCCGAGGTGGAGCGTCTGCGTGGCGAGGCGCGCCCCGACGACGGGAAGTCGTGGTGGGCCACCCGGGCCGACGGAACCGATGTCTGCTGCCGCCTGATCTACACCAGTCTCCGTTCCGAGGTCATCGCAGGCCTCGGCGACGACTCCCGCCTGGCACGCCTCGCGGCGCTCCACGGAGCGCCGCTCGAAGCCGCACCGGAGTGCCTCGATGGGTTCTCGGTGGTGCTCAAGCAACCCGAGATCACCGCCGGACTCTCCGATCTCCCGTGGCACCGCGACTGTGGGCTCGGCGGGCATCCGGTGATCTGTCCCGGCTTCAACATCGGCGTGCAGCTCGACGCGGCAACCGCCGAGACCGGGCAGCTCCGTTTCCTCGCCGGGTCCCACCGCGGGTCGTCGCATCCGCTCCGGAAGAGCGAAGAGGCCGATCAGCCCGTGGTCGCGATCCGCACCGAGCCGGGTGACGTGACCGTCCATTACGGCCATGCGCTCCATGAGGCCCCGCCGCCGACCGGGGATGGTGGGCGACGGACCCTCTACGTCGGCTTCGTGCGCCCCGAGACCCGCGCCTTCGTCGGCGAAGGGCACGGCTACAACGACGTGCTGTTCGAGCGCGACGGCCAGGTCCACAACGTGGGTGAGCTCTCGGGCTCGGCGTCGTGAGCCGGTCGTCGTGACCCCGGCCTCGTGAGCCGGACCTCGTGAGCCGGACCTCGTGAGCAGGCCTCCCTACCGGGACCTCCCCAACGGTCGCGCCTGGGAGCACCTCGATCCACGGCTCGGCTCACTTGCACTGCTCACGCCCGAGCGCGTCGCGGCGGCGGCGCGTCTCGTGCGCACCGGTCGACGCTTCGGCCTCGACCTGCCCCTCGACCAGCCCAGTCCACCGTTCTTCGGTCGCGAGCCGATGCGTCACGAGGTGTTCCAGATCCTCGACCACGTGCTCGACGACCGGCTCGACAACTTCTACCCCCAGGGCTCGACGCAGTGGGACAGCTTCGGTCACTACGCGCACTCCCGCGACGGCTTCTTCACGGGTCGGACCGCGGAGATGGTGCGGGGGGACGCGCCGGGGATCGAGGCGTGGGCCGAGGTGGGGATCGCCGGGCGCGGAGTGTTGCTCGACGTCGCCCGCCGCGTCGACATCGCGGGCGATTCGGCCTTCACGATCACCCCCGACCTGCTCGACGAGACCGTCGCCGCGCAGGGTGTCACGCTCGAGATGGGCGACGTGCTCTGTGTGCGCACGGGCTGGCTGGCGTGGTACCGGACGCTCGACGCGGGAGCGTGCACCTCGTTGGCCGAGCGGAGCCGCACGTTCGTGAACTTCGAGATCCCGGGAGTCGGCCCGGGGCCCGCGGTCGCGGAGTGGTGTTGGGACCACGGCGTCGCGGCGATCGCGGCCGACAACCCGACGGTCGAGCCGATGCCGCCGGGCTCGGGCGCTCGTGGCGACTTCGGGATGGACGACATGGTGCACGTCCGGGTGATGGTCGAGCTCGGGATCCCGCTCGGAGAGTTCTTCGACTTCGATGCCCTCGCCGACGACTGCGCGGCCGACGGCGTCTACGAGTTCTTCTTCACGAGCAAGCCGCTCGGCATCCCGGGCGGGATCGGTTCACCGCCCAACGCGATGGCGCTCAAGTAGCTGCGTCAGCGGCGTTTCCACGCAGGATGCAGCTCGCGCTCCTTGGCGAAGCGCTGGGCGGAGATCGTCTGACCGTTGAGCTCCGCGGCCGACGGTGACGTCACGCACCACGCGATCACCGATGCCGGCACGCTCGGGGGCGCGCCGGGGTACACGCCGTCGAGGCCCAACGCCTTGGCGTTGACCTCCATGCGCTCGGTGACGATGTAGCCGGGCTCCACGTTGTGGAACCGCAGCGTCGGGTACTCCACGGCGAGGATGCCGGCGAGGCGGTGGAACGCCCCCTTCGACATCGCGTACGCGGAGCCCCAACCGCCCTCACCGGCGGGTGCGGGTGGGTCGCTGATCGCGACGGCCGACGTGACGTTGACGACGATCCCGTCCCCCCGCTCGACCATGTGGGGGAGCACCGCCTTGATCAGGATGACCTGCGACACGACATTGGCCGAGAGCTTGGTCTCGATCATCTCGATCGTCGTGTCGTCGAAGCGGGCCATGCTCCCAGGGCCGGTGTGCACGGCGTTGTTCACGAGGACGTCGATGCGACCCCATTCGTCGAGCACGCGGTCCACGGCCGCGGTCAGCGAGTCGCGGTCGAGGAGGCTCATCGGCACGGCCAGCACGCGGACACCCCGCTCCTCGATCTCGGCGGCGGTCGTGTCGAGGCTGCCCGGGACGGAACGGCCGGCGCTGTCGGAGTCGTCTACGCCTTCCCCTTCGTGCACGGTGCGGGCCGTGACGGCCACATCGAGGCCGGCGTCGGCGAGGGCGAGCGCGGTGGCCTTTCCGATGCCGCGACTGGCGCCGGTGACCAGAGCAGTGCGGGTCGGAGGGGCCATGAAGTAGAACGTATTCCACTTTCCCGGCCAGCGTCCCTGGCCGGGCGTTCCCGGTCGAGAAGATGAGACGGAAAGGCAGTGCACGTGCTCGAAGGTATGGAAGGCAAGGTCGCGATCATCACCGGCGCCGGGCGTGGGCTCGGACGCTCCGAGGCAGTCGAGTACGCGCGCGAGGGTGCGAAGGTGGTCGTCAACGACTTCGCACCCCCGGGCGCCGAGAATCCGGCCGACACGGTGGTCGCGGAGATCCGTGACGCCGGCGGCGACGCCTTGGCCCACACTGGTGACGTCGCCGACTGGGATACCGCCAAGGGGCTCGTCCAGCTCGCGGTCGACACCTACGGGAGCCTCGACATCCTCGTGAACAACGCCGGCATCCTGCGCGACCGGATGCTCTTCAACATGAGCGAGGAGGAGTGGGACGCGGTGATCCGCGTGCACCTCAAGGGCCATTTCTGCACGATGCGTCACGCGGGGGAGTACTGGCGTGACAAGTCGAAGGCGGCCGATGGCCCGGTCTACGGCCGCATCATCAACACCTCGTCGGAGGCCGGGCTGCTCGGGAGCGCAGGCCAGGCGAACTACTCGGCGGCCAAGGGCGGCATCATCCAGCTGACGCTCGTCGCCGCGCAGGGGCTCGGGCGTTACGGCGTGAACGCGAACGCGATCGCCCCGCGCGCCAACACGCAGATGACCGAGAGCCTCGGCGGGTTCGATGCCAAAGAGGGCGACTTCGAGGTCTTCGCCACCGACAACGTGTCGCCGCTCGTCGCGTATCTCGGCTCGCCCCAGGCCGCGAAGGTCACCGGCCAGGTGTTCATCGTCTACGGCCGCCAGATCACCGTGCTGGCCGGGCCGACCGCAGACACGCAATTCGAGGTCACCGACCATTGGACGCCCGACAACGTCGCCGAGGTGCTGACCCCGTTCTACGCAGGCCGAGCGCCGCTGCGCGACGGCATGCTGATGAAGTACTGACCCGTGTCACTCTCGATCGATCCATTCGAGATCGACATCTCGGACGCGTTGCTCGTCGATCTGCAAGAGCGCCTCCGAAACACGCGGTTCCCTGAGCCGCTCCCCGACGCGGGCTGGGACTACGGCACCGAGCACGACTACCTGCGCTCCATCGTGTCGTACTGGTCCGAGGCGTACGACTGGCGGACGCGCGAAGCCGCGCTGAACGAGCTCCCGCACTTCGTGACCGAGATCGACGGGGAGCGTGTGCACTTCCTGCACGTCCGCTCACCGGAACCGGACGCGCAGCCACTGGTGCTCACCCACGGCTGGCCCGGCTCGTTCGTCGAGTTCCTCGGGGTGATCGGCCCACTCACCGATCCGGTGGCGCACGGCGGCGACGCGAGCGACGCGTTCCACCTCGTCGTCCCCTCACTCCCCGGGTACGCGTTCTCGGGTCCGACCCGTGAGCGCGGCGTGCATCTCGGCCGCGTCGCGCGCATGTGGGCCCAGCTCATGGCCGCCCTCGGCTACGACCGCTACCTGGCCCAGGGTGGGGACTGGGGGTCGTTCGTCACGACGCTCGTCGCTCGTCATGATCCCGATCACTGCGCGGCAATCCACCTCAACATGATCACGCCGCTGGCCGACGGCCCGGCCGAGGGTTGGACGCCCGAGGAGCAGGCGTTCATGGAGCAGTTCAACCAGGCGTACATGCTCGACGGCGCGGGGTACATGCAGATCCAGGGAACCCGGCCGCACACGGTGGGGTACGGGCTGGACGATTCGCCCGCGGGGCTGGCCGCCTGGATCCTGGAGAAGTTCCGGGAGTGGTCCGACTGCGACGGCGACATCGAGCGGTCCTTCACCAAGGACCAGCTCCTCGACAATCTGATGATGTACTGGGTCACCGGGACCGCAACCTCGTCGGCCCGCACCTACTTCGAGTTCTTCCATGCGCTGCGTGCGGGTGATCTTGACGTCTTCAGCCGCGTCGAGGTGCCGACGGGGTACGCCCGCTACCCGCGCGAGATCATGCGCACGTCGCGTCGCTGGGCCGAGCACGGGTTCAACATCGTCCATCTGTCGGATCAGCCCCGGGGTGGACACTTCGCTGCGTTCGAGGTCCCCGAGCTGTTCGTCCCCGACGTGCGCGCATGGGGCCGGGCCGTCCGGTGATCGAAGACTTCGGCGGGAAGGTCGCAGTCGTCACCGGCGCGGCCAGCGGTATCGGCCGTGGGCTGGCGCGCAAGGCGGCGACCGAGGGCATGCGGGTGGTGCTCGCCGACGTCGAGCCGGCGGCGCTTGCGGAGGCCGAGGCCGAGATCGCGGGTCTCGGCGCCGAGGCGCTCGCGGTCACGACCGACGTGAGCAACGCTGTCGCAGTCGAGGCCCTTGCCGCCGCGGCCTACGAACGCTTCGGCGCCGTGCACCTCGTGTGCCTCAACGCCGGGGTGTTCCAGGCCGGCGTGTCGTGGCAGCGCACCGAGGCCGACTGGGCCTGGGTCCTCGGCGTCAACCTCTGGGGCCCCATCCACGGGGTGCGGGCGTTCGTGCCGCGGCTCATCGAGCAGGGTGGACCGGCGCATATCGTGGTGACGTCTTCGATGGCCGGGATGATGACGGTGGCGTACTCCGGGCCGTACGTCGTCTCGAAGTTCGGCGCGGCCTCGCTCGCGGAATGCGTGGCTCACGACCTGGTGGCCCAGGGCTCCGAGGTGGGCGTCTCGTGCCTCGTCCCCGGCTCGGTCGACACCCGCATCGGCTGGTCGGAGCGCAACCGCCAGGCCGCCACCGGGTCGGAGCCGCCGTCGGAGGCGCAAGCCCCCGACCACTATTTCGTGCGCCAGGCCCTGCAGGACATGACGTCCCAGACCGGGCGCCCGCCCGACGATGCGGCCGACATCGTGTTCGCCGGGGTTCGTGCGGGGCAGTTCTGGATCACGACGATGGAAGAGGACGGCTACCAGGCGCTCGTCCGTGGGCGCTACGACGCGCTGCTCGATCACGCATTGGCGCCATCGACCGGGTTCTCCTGAGTCGTGGCGCTCGAGGTCACGCCGTTCCACGCCGAGATCGACGACGCGGTGCTCGTCGACCTCCGGG
>JALHSW010000305.1 GCA_022865365.1 Acidimicrobiia bacterium
CGAGCATCACTTCGAGTGTCGTCTCTCCGTCGCGCGTTGTCCGCCCGCCGACGGTGATCCACATCGGCACCACCGTCACGCCGTAACGCTCGACGAACTCAGCGGGCAGCGCGGCGGCGCTGTCGGTCACCACGGCCACGGTCACGGTCTCTCCTCGGCGATCAGACGGTAAGCCTCGGCGTCGCACGGCCCAGGCAGTCGGGACGACGAGCGACAACTTCGACAGCATCGCGCGGGCCGGCTGGTCCGACGCGCGGTCTCTTGAATCGAGGGTCGTGGGCGCTCGCAAGACAGACCCGACAAGACGCCCAGGCCCGTTCGAAGTGCGATGGAGTCCCAGGCGTCCCTCGACGAACTCACTTGGCCACCCCCACATCCTGTGGCGGCGGAGCCTTGCGCACCGCCATGGCCTAGCGTGGATTCATGCAACGAATCGTCGTCGCGACCGACCGCAGCGAGACGTCGGAACGAGCCATCGAGTGGGCCGCCGACCTCGCGAGTCGCTTCACCGCCGAGCTCCTGCTCGTCCAGGTGGTCGCCCCTTCGCATGCGGACATGGCCGAAGGCGTCCGCAGCGACGACCTCGCCGGAATCGACGACCACATCCTCAACGCCATGCGCGCCGACCTGCACCGGCTCGCCGAGGAGATCGCCGGCCCGAGCGGCCGTGCTCGGGTGGTCGTCGACGAGGAGCCCGCCGAGGCGATCGTCGCGGTCGCCGACGAAGAGCGCGCGGACGTCATCGTCGTAGGCAACGCCGGGATGAGCGGCAACAAGAAGTTCCTCCTCAGCAACATCCCGAACCGAATCACGCACGCCGCTCACTGCACGGTCATCACAGTGAACACGTCGACTCTCGACGGACAGACGCGCTCCGTCGTCACGACGACACGCGACACCGACGGCGAGCCTCTCCTCAGCGGACGCGCCGCGAAGATCGCGAGCGTCGTCGCCAAGCACGGGATCGCCGAGCTCTTCGCCCGGCGCAAGGGCGACCACGACGGCTCTGAGACTCGCGAGACGGCGCGCCGACTCCGACAGGCGTTCGAGGAGCTTGGTCCGACGTTCTGCAAGCTCGGGCAGGTGCTCTCGACCCGTCCCGACCTCGTACCGCCGGAATACATCGACGAGCTCGCGGCACTACGCGACCACGTGCCCCCGCTCACCGAGGCAGAAGTTGTCGAAGTCATGGAGGAGGAGCTGCGCGTCCCGTGGGACGACGTGTTCGAGAGCATCGAGCCTGAGCTGCTGGCCAGTGGTTCGATCGCGCAGGTGCACCGGGCGACGCTGTCGACGGGTGAGCGGGTGGTGGTGAAAGTGCAACGACCCGGGGCGCGTGAGCAGATCATGCGCGACCTCGGGCTTCTTGGCGTGTTCGCCCGCAAGACCGCGACTCGTCCTGGCCTCCGCCAGATCGTCGATCCTGCGGCCGTTGTCGAGCACCTGTCGGAATCGCTCCAAGCCGAGCTCGACTTCCGGAAGGAGGCCGCGAGCATCGAGCGGATGCGCGGCATCCTTGCGCCGTATCACCGCTTGGCCGTGCCCGGCGTGTACACCGACTTCTCGACCGGCCGCCTGCTCGTGATGGAGGAGGTCCAGGGCGGGCCCCTGTCGAGCGCCCCGTTGGGCGAAGAGCGCACCGAGGCGGCGCGTCAGCTGATCGAGTCGTACTACAAGCAGATCCTCACCGAGGGCTTCTTCCACGCCGACCCGCACCCGGGGAACATGAAGTGGTGGGACGACAAGGTGTACTTCCTCGACTTCGGGATGGTCGGCGAGATCGGTCCCGACCTTCGCGAAGGACTCGTGCTCCTCCTGCTCGCGTTCTGGCAGGAGGACTCCGGATTTCTCACCGAGACGGTGCTCGGGCTCTCGGGCACCGGGCCGCGTCCCGACATCGACATCGAAGGGCTCCAGGTCGAGATCGGCTCCCTCGTGTCGCGATACCGGCACCTCCCGCTGAACGAGCTCCAGCTCGGTCCGATGCTCCAGGACGTGACGACCGTCGCGATCCGCTTCGACGTACCGCTGCCGGCGACTCTCATTCTCACGGGCAAGGCGCTCGCGCAGATCCAGCACGCGACCGCGGAGCTCGACCCCGATCTCGACGTGTTCGCGGTCGCGGGCCGCTACCTCGCTCGTTCTACCTTCGAGAAGATGCGGGTCATCGCCCGACCTCAGGAGCTGCTCTACGAGGGGCAGAAGATCCGGACGCGCGTCTCGAGGCTGATCGAAGCACTCGAGCGGCTCGTCGGCGCGCGGTCGGGTCCGAACCTCCAGGTCGAGTTCAAGGGCTTCGAGGGCGTCGAGGCGACGGTGCGACGCGCCAGCCGCCGGCTCTCGTTCGCGCTCGCGGCCGCCGGCGCGTTCATCGCGACGGCGATCACCGCCGACTCCACGAATGTGGCGGAGTGGGTGCCGATCGCGATCGGGACCATCGCGGGGATCCTGACGTTCGGCTTGCTCGGCGACGTGTTCCGCCGCCGCTAGCGCTTCGAGGCTGATTCCTCGTTCGCCTTCTTCGTGCCTCGCACGACGGCACGCTCGATGACGTACGCAGCCACGCCCATGACGATGCCGAGCGCGGCACGGTCGGCCCACCGAATCGTCGAGCGCGCGGGATGGACCCTGGGTTTCGCCGTCGCAACATGGACATGCACCTCGGCCACGTGCGAAACGCTAGCCCCGGCGGCGCTCCTTCCGGAGGGTCACCATCGGTCGACGCAACCCAGCGATCGGTGCCCCCGATGGGCTCGATCCTCACTTCCGGTTCGTTTCCGAGAAGATGTGACAAACGGCCCTAGGCCACGAACGGCGTGCGTAGGGAGGCTGTGTGCGACAGACCTGTCGGGAATGCCGAGTTCGGGGCGCTCGGGTTGAGCGGCAGGGGGCGACGTGGAGCAGGTGGTAGCGGCCGTGGGTACGGAAGGCTGACCGTGGGCCGAACGTACGACGCGATCGTGATCGGTTCCGGCCACAACGGCCTGTGCCTCGCGGCGTACCTCCAGCGTGCCGGGCTGAGCACGGTGGTGGTCGAGCGGCGCCACGAGGAGGGAGGCGGGGCGAACACCGAGGAGCATGTGCTGCCGGGGTTCCGCTTCAACCTGCACGCGCAGTACATGGAGTTCTTCGACGTGATGCCGATGGTGCGCGACTTCGGGCTGGAGGACCTCGGACTGCGCACCGTGATGCCCGAGGCCCAGGCCGGGGTCACGTTCGCGGACGGTCGCCCACCCGTGATCCTCCACCGCCCGGACCTCTCGGACCGGACCCACGCGAGCATCGCCCGCTACTCCAAGACCGACGCGGACACCTACCAGGAGCTCAAGGCGCGCGCGATGGCGTTGGAGCCGCTCCTCGCCGCCGGCCTCTACAGCCCCCCCGTGCCCGGTGCCGCGGAGAGTCAGGGGCCCCTCGTCGAGGCCGCGTTCGGCGACCTCGGCGTGGGCGCGCACTTCGTCATGAAGTCACCGAAGATGGTGATCGACGAGCTCTTCGAGGCACCCGAGCTCCGGACACTGCTCTACCGGACCTGCGTGGAGTGGGGCTACCCGCTGGACGGGCAGGGTACCGGGGCCAGCTTCCTCGTCTTCATCATGTGGACGCTCGGCAACTGGAAGCTCGCGCTCGGCGGTACGCACACACTCGCAAAGACGATGATGCAGGCCTGCTACCGGGAAGGCGTGGACCTGCTCGAGAACACGGCGGTGGAGCGCGTGCTGGTCGAGGACGGGCGCGCGGTCGGTGTCGTCGCGCGCGGCGAGGTGATCCGCGCGTCGAAGGTCGTCGCGTCGAACGCGGACCTGCGCCAGACGCTCCTCGACCTGGTGGGCGAGGAGGAGCTCAGCGCGCTGTGGGTGCGGCGAGCGCGCGCGTTCCGCTACGGGCCGAGCCACGTGCTGGGCACTCCGTGCTTCTGCCTCTACGAGGCGCCCGCGTACAAGTCGGCACGCTGGGACGCGGAGATCGACCGTTGCTTCTACACGATGGTCGGCTTCGATGGGCCCGACGACACCGTCGAGTACATCCGCGACCCGTACCGGGGCGTGGTTCCGAGGCCGGCGGCCGGCACGTGGGTGAACAGCCTGTGGGACCGGTCCCAGGCCCCGCCGGGCCGCCACGCCGCGACCGGCTGGTACTTCCTGCCGAACGCGAGCGAGCTGAGCACAGACGATTGGACCGAGGTGCGCGCCACGTACAACGAGCGATTCCTCGACGTGTGGCACGAGTTCGCCCCGAACATGACTCGTGACAACGTGCTCGCGCACAAGCTGTACACACCCGACCAGATGGAGCAGAAGAACCTCATGCGCGAGGGGGACTTCTCGAACGGTGAGTTCGCGCCCGACCAGATGGGTGCCAACCGCCCGTTCCCGGAGGCGTCGAACTACCGCACCGAGGTGCAGGGCCTGTATCTCTGCGGTCCGTCGGCATACCCCGGCGGCGGGATGCATGCTGCCTGTGGGTACAACGCGTTCAAGGCGATCGCCGAGGACCTCTCCCTTCCCAGCCCACTCGTGGCCGAAAGGGGCTACTGATGGCCGACATCTACTGCGAGGCCTGGTACGGGGAGGTGCGCGACGCGATCAACGCGCGCGTCGCGACGATGCGGGACCTGCCCGAGGGATCGTGGATGGTCAAGATCGAGATCGTCAGCGACGGCCTGTCCCCGTATGTCGCCGAGGGCAAGGAGCGACACTTCCTCGTGAGCATCGAGAACGGGCAGTGCGCCTGGTATCGCGAGGTCGAGGGCGATGATCCCGCGGTCCAGCTCAACTACCGCTTCCGCGGCCCCGCGACCGTGTTCGACGAGATCGCCGCGGGTCTGACCGACCCGATCGACGTCGCGCTGCGCGGCCTGGTGAAGGTACGAGGCGACATGCGCTTCCTCATGCGCCAGGCCGAGCACGTGAAGATCCTGCTCGAGGCATACGCGAGCGGCGTGGAGACGTCGTGGCCGCTCGGCCGACCCCCGTACGTCGGTGACCCGGGCGAGACCGCCCATGCGTGACACCTACGACGCGATCGTCATCGGCGCGGGGCACACCGGCCTCACGCTCGGCGCCTACCTCGCTCGCAGCGGGCTGGACGTTGTCGTACTCGAGCGCAGACACGAGGAGGGCGGCGGGCTCTGCACCGAAGAGCTCACGCTCGCCGGGTTCCTGCACAACGTGCACGCGAACTACCACACGTTCGTGGACCTGGCACCGCCGGTAGGCGACCTCGAGCTGCGCGCACACGGCGCGGAGTACGTGCGGCCCGAGGTACAGATGGCGTCGATCTACGACGACGGCACCGCGCTCACGATCCACACAGACCTGGACAAGACGTGCGCGTCGATCGCCCGGTTCTCCGAAGAGGACGCCGAGACGTTCCGCAGGCTCACCATCGAAGCGCACGGCTACGTGGACCTGCTGCTCGGCACCTTGATGTACCAGCCCCCGATGTCCGTCAAGGAGCTCACCAAGGCTCTCGCCACCTTCGGGGTCGGGGACCGGTCCGAGTTCCTCTCCGTGAAGCTACGGCGCGAGACGATCAACCAGTTCCTCGACCAGCACTTCACCCACCCCAAGGTGAAAGCGCACCTCGCGTTCCACGGCGCGGTGTGCGGCTACACGAACGACGTACCCGGGCTCGCGATCGGGTTCCCCCTCCTCGTCGGCAAGATCGACAACTGGCACCTCTGCGTCGGCGGCTCGCATCGCCTCGCGCACGCCCTCTGGCGCGACCTCGCACAGCACG
>JALHSW010000306.1 GCA_022865365.1 Acidimicrobiia bacterium
AGTCCGCATCTGCGCCCACCACCACGACCTCATCACCCACCACCACTACCAACTCCAAGGCTCACACCACACAGGCTGGTGGCTCACACCCCCCGACCGGGCACCACCCCCCGACACCGGGTGAGGCGCGGCACGCTCCCCGCCGCTGTCTCGGTCAGTCGACCTGGACCATGTCTTCCCGGCAATGTCGGGGTGCGTCGGGCTCCTGGTCGCCGCCCTGGGCTGCGATCATCACCGCTTCGGCCCCGCACACGATGCATCGGTAGCCGATGTTCACCGGGACGACGGCTTCGGGGTCGACCTCCTCGTCGGGCGCGACCTTGAACTTCTTCAGGATCCCGGCGCCGATGAGGTAGATCAGGAGCATCGCCGCGACCGCAGCGACACCGCGGACGATCCAAGCGATGGCCGATGCGCCCAGAACGGCGGTGTTGCTCACCCGAGGCGTTCGATGATGGTCGCGTTCGCCATCCCGCCGCCCTCGCACATCACCTGCAGGCCGTAACGGCCGTCGGTGCGCTCGAGCTCGTTGAGCAGCGTGGCCATCAGCCGACTCCCGGAGCAGCCGAGGGGGTGGCCGACGGCGATCGCGCCACCGTTGACGTTCACCTTCTCCATGTCCGGCTGGTGCTCCTGCTCCCAGGCGAGCACGACCGGCGCGAACGCCTCGTTGATCTCGACCAGGTCGATGTCGTCGATGGTCATCCCGGCCCGCTCGAGCACCTTGGTGGTCGCGGGGATCGGACCCGTCAGCATGAGCACCGGGTCGACCCCCGCGAGCGCGAAGGCGTGGAACCGGGCGCGCGGCGTGAGGCCGAGCCCGGTCGCCTTCTCCTCACTCATGATGAGCGTGGCCGCCGCACCGTCGGTGATCTGGCTCGAGTTCGCCGCCGTGATCACGCCACCATCGGGCTTGAACGCCGGCTTGAGCTTCGCGAGCTTCTCGACGGTCGAGTCGGGACGGATGCCCTCGTCGCGACTGAACTCCGACGCCACGTCGTCGACGCTCACCGGAACGGGCACGATCTCGCGCTCGAACCGACCTTCCTCGGTCGCCCGGGCGGCCCGCCGGTGCGACTCGACCGCGAACGCGTCGTTCTGCTCGCGACTGATACCCCACTTCTCGGAGATCATCTCGGCCGAGATGCCCTGGGGCACGAGGTCGTACCGCTCGAACACCCTGGGTCCGTAGGGCATCGACCCGGGGAGGAACGATGCGCCCATCGGCACCCGGGTCATGCTCTCGACGCCTGCCGCGATCACGACGTCGTACGCGCCGGCCATCACTCCCTGCGCGGCGAAGTTCGCCGCCTGCTGCGACGACCCGCACTGGCGATCGATCGTCGTGCCGACGACCGACTCGGGGAACCCGGCGGCGAGCGCCGCGTTGCGACCGACGTTGCCCGCCTGGTCACCGACCTGCATCACGCAGCCCATGAGCACGTCTTCGACCAGCGCGGGGTCGAGATCATTGCGCTCCACGAGGGCCTGCAGCGTGTGCGCGGCGAGGTCGACGGGGTGCCAGTCGCTCAACGCGCCGTTGCGACGACCCAGGGGGGTGCGGACGGCATCGACGATCACGGCAGTGTGCATGGCGGCTTCCTTCTCTTGGTGGCTCTCGGCGATCGGTGGCTCTACGGGCGTGGCCGACCATCTTGGCGACCCCCATTAGCCTGGCACGCCGTGCCCCGGAGTATGGACAAGAGCCTCGGCGACGGAGGGATGCCGCTGCTCGCGCAGCTGGGTGTCGGCTTCGACGCGTACGGCGACGGCTGGGCCACCGCGGCCTGGGTCCCGACCGGGCTGGCCTGCAACCCCCTCGGCGGCCTCCATGGTGGGGTGTTCGGGGTCATCCATGATGCGGCGATGAACTTCGCGACCAACAGCGCACTCGAGTCGGGTGACCGCGCGGTGACCCTCGACGTTGCGTACCAGACGATTCGCCCCGCCACGTCGAACGACGTGCTCACGATCCGCGGTGAGGTCGTCCGCCTGGCCAAACAGGTCGCGTATGCGACCTCGACGGTGCATGACGCAGCGGGCGACATCGTCTCCAGCGGGACCGCGACGTTCCTCGTGCGCCGCAAGCCTCCTGCATGACAATCTCCTGCATGACGGTCGCTGCATGACGGTCGTCGCCGAAGGGTCGGACGAAACGTCGCGGGAGGCGTCGAGCGAACGCGTCGTCCCACGCTCGAAGCGCTGGCGCTACGGGTGGGTCGCCGAGACCCTCGGAATGCTCGTCGTCTACCGGCTCTACGACTTCGGTCGCGACCACGCGACCGGCACCACCGCGGAGGCGTACTCGAACGCCAAGGACGTGGTGGCCGCCCAGCGGACGCTGGG
>JALHSW010000022.1 GCA_022865365.1 Acidimicrobiia bacterium
GCCCCGGCCACCAGCGCGCCCGGCAGCAGCCCGACGGCGGCCGCCGAACCCGCGGGATCGGGTCGGGCATCGGGTGCGAGGCCGAGCGCCGAGCTCGCGACGGCGGCGCCCACGAGCGCCCGGGCCTGCTCCGTGTCGGGCACCGCGACGTACACGCCGAGAGCGGCGACGGCAACGCACACACCGACCAGGCGCGGCCGGTCGTGATCGATGTCCTGCACCAGCACCGCCGAGGCGAGCGCGGCACCTCCGACCGCGACGCGCACCCAGGACGGGGCACCGGTCCCGACACCGACTGCGACGAGCGCCGCGCCGGGGGCGGCCGCGGCGATCCGCACCGCCGTGCCCCGGCGTACCGTCAGCAGCGCCGCGGCCCCCAGCAGGAGCGTGCCGCCGACCAGCGCGCCCGGCAGCAGCCCGACGGCGCCGAGACCGACGAGCGCGCCGAACGACGCCGCCAGCCCGGCACCGCCCCACCATCGCCCCGAGACGGCGCGTCCGAGGACCAGCAGCACGACCACGACCACCGCCGCGCCGAAGCCGACCCAGAACCCGGTGTCGCTCAGCAGCACCTTCATCGAGCCGTAGCATCGCCCATGTGGCGGGGCGCGGTCAGGCGGGAGGGGTCGGGTCCGGGCCACCCGGCCCGGTCACGATCGCCCATCTCACCACCACCGACATCAGCCTGCGCTTCCTGCTCCTCGCACAGCTGCGCGCGCTGCGCGACGGCGGCGCCGACGTCGTGGGGATCAGCGCCCCCGGTCCCTGGGTGGCCGAGCTCGAGCGCGAGGGGATCCGGCACGTGCCCCTCGGATCATCCACCCGGGCCATGGACCCGCTGGCCGACCTGAGGGCCGCGCGCGAGCTCTGGCACATCGTGGGCCGCGAGCGCCCGACGGTGCTGCACGTGCACAACCCGAAGCCGGGTGTGTACGGCCGCGTCGTCGGGCGGCTGGCGCGTGTCCCGATCGTCGTGCACACGCTCCACGGCCTCTACGCGACCGAGACCGACCCGTGGTTCAAGCGCGCCGTCGTCTACGGGCTCGAGGCGATCGCGGCCCGCTGCTCGGATGCCGAGCTCGTGCAGAATCCCGAAGACCTCGCGTTGCTCCGGCGCCGGCACCTCTCCCCCCGCGCCCGCCTCCTCGGCAACGGCGTCGACCTCGAGCGGTTCACCCCTCGAGACGCAGAGGCACGGCGCTCGGCCCGGGCCGCGCTCGGCATCGCCGACGACGACACGGTCGTCGTCGGCTCCGTCGGTCGCCTCGTCGCGGAGAAGGGCTTCCCGGAGCTGTTCGAGGCCATGACGCGCCTCGACCCGGCGCGCTACGGGCTCGTCGTGGTCGGTGGCGCCGACCCGTCGAAGGCCGACGCGCTCGACCCGGCGGTGGTGGCGCGCGCCGAGGCGGCCGGGGTGCGCCTGCTCGGGCACCGCGACGACGTCGAGGAGCTGTACGCGGCGATGGACGTCTTCGTGCTCGCGTCGCATCGCGAGGGCTACCCGCGCGCGGCCATGGAGGCCGCCGCGAGCGGCCTGCCGCTCGTCGTGACCGACATCCGCGGTTGCCGGCAGGTCGTCGACGAGGGGCGCAACGGCCTCCTCGTGCCCGTGCGGGACCCGGCCGCGCTCGCCGCGGCCATCGCCGGCCTCGGTGACGACCCCGACCGGCGCGCCGCCATGGGCCGGGCGAGTCGAGCCCTCGCGTGCGAGCGGTTCGACGAGGGGGCCGTGGTCAGCATCGTGGTCGACACCTACCGCGAGGTCGCGGCAGCCAAAGGCATCACGCTGCCATTCACGGGGCCGGCATGAGCACCGTGAGTCGGGACGCCGGTCGTCCGCGACTCCCAGCGTGGCCTGACCCGGTGGTGGAGGCCCTTTTCCACAGGTGGAGCCGGTGACGCTGGAGGCCGGGCTCCGGGCCACGATCGCCTGGTTCCAGGCCGATCCGGGGCA
>JALHSW010000307.1 GCA_022865365.1 Acidimicrobiia bacterium
AACCCCGCGCCTTCTGACTCGGGATGGAAGTACACGGGCGCCTCGGCCCGGAGCACGTCGAACTGGTCGTGGGGCACTCCCCGGACGAACGTGTCGAGGTCGGTCAGATCGACGTCGGCGAGCGTGAGCGCCACGGTGCTTCCCCTTCCGCCCGGTCCTGAATGCCCGAGACTGGAACACGTTACGATTCCGTCCACCAGTGCGCCAGCAGCACCTTGGAGGGGGGATCCGTGCACGACCTGGTGATCCGCGGGGGGACGGTCGTCGACGGCACGGGCGCGGCCCCGGCGCCGGGTGACGTCGCGATCGACGACGGGCGCATCACGGCCGTCGGGCGGGTCGACGACCCCGGGACCGAGGAGATCGATGCCACCGGCAAGGTCGTGACCCCGGGCTTCGTCGACATCCACACCCACTACGACGGTCAGGTCACCTGGGACCCGCTGCTCACCCCCTCGACGTGGCACGGCGTGACGACGGTGGTGATGGGCAACTGTGGCGTCGGCTTCGCTCCGGCCAAGCCCGACGAGCACGAGTGGCTCATCGGGCTCATGGAAAGTGTCGAGGACATCCCCGGCGCCGCGCTGTCCGAGGGCATGCGCTGGGGCTGGGAGTCCTTCCCCGAGTTCCTCGACTTCCTCGACGACCAGCCCCTCGCCATCGACATCGGCACCCAGGTGCCGCACGGCGCGGTGCGGGGCTATGTGATGGGTGAGCGCGGTGCCCGTAACGAACCCGCGACCCCCGACGACATCGCGGCCATGGCACGCATCGTGCGGGGCGGCATCGATGCCGGCGCGCTCGGTGTGTCGACGTCACGCACGATCGCGCACCGCGCGATCGACGGCGAGCCGGTTCCCGGCACGTTCGCCGCAGAGGACGAGCTGTTCGGTCTTGGTCGCGCCCTCGGGGACGCGGGCTCCGGCGTGTTCGAGCTCGCGCCAGCCGGCGTGATGGGCGAGGACCTCGCCGCACCCGCTCGTGAGATGGACTGGATGCGCCGCCTCGCGGAGGCGACCGGCCGTCCGCTGACGTTCGCGATGTCGCAACACGATCTCGCCCCCGACCAGTGGAAGGACCAGCTCGAGCTCGCGCTCGAGGCCTGGGACGCCGGGATCCCGATCCGGCCCCAGATCGCCGGGCGCCCGACCGGTCTGCTCCTCGGCCTGCAGACGTTCCACGCGTTCCGCCAGCGTCCGAGCTACCAGGCCATCGCCGAGCTCCCGCTCGACCAGAGGGTCGAGCGCATGCGTGACCCCGAGGTACGGGCGGCGATCCTCGGCGAGCGGCCCGTGAGTGACCCGCGCATGGCGTTCATCGGGATGGGCCTCGACCGCACGTTCCCGATCGGCGATCCGCCCGACTACGAGCCGGCACCCGAGCTGAGCATCGCGGCCCGGGCAGAGCGGGAGGGGCGCGATCCCCAGGAGCTGCTCTATGACCTGCTGCTCGCCGACGACGGGCACGAGCTCCTGCTCCGTCCGCTGCTCGGCTACTCCAACTTCGATCTCGAGCCCATCCGCGAGATGCTGCTCCACCCCACGACCGCACTCGGTCTCGGTGACGGTGGGGCGCACGTCGGCGCGATCTGCGATGCGAGCATCGAGACGACCATGCTCACGCACTGGGTACGCGATCGCACCCGGGGTGAGCGGCTCCCGATCGAGCTCGTCGTGCGGAAGATGACGAGCGACACCGCGTCGCTCTACGGCCTCGGCGACCGGGGCGTGCTCGCCCCGGGCTTGCGGGCCGATGTCAACGTCATCGACTTCGATCACCTGACGCTGCATCGGCCCGAGATGGTCCATGACCTCCCCGGTGGCGCGCGCCGCCTGGTGCAAACGGCCAGCGGCTACGACGCAACGATTGTCGCCGGCACCGTCGTGATGCGCGACGGCGCCGACACCGGCGCCCGCCCGGGCACGCTCGTGCGCGGCGCCCGATCCGCCTGAACGCCCACCGATCACCCCACAACAAGGAGCATGATGAGCAAGTCCAACAAGGTGTCTGTCGTGGCGAAGCTGACGATCAAGGCCGACAAGGCCGACGAGTTCCCCTCCGCGTGGGACGACTTCCTCGCGCACGTCGACGCGAACGAGCCCGGCACCGAGCACTACATGCTGCATCGTTCGAGCACCGAGCCGAACGTCTTCTACGCCACCGAGATCTACGAGAACCAGGCCGCGCTCGATGCCCACATGGGCAGCGACGCGTTCGCGGCGTTCGGTGGCTCACTGGGCGACTTCATCGAGAGCGCCGACCTCCAGTTCCTCGCGCCGGTCAAGGCGGCCAAGGGACAGGCCTGATGTTCTGGCGTCAGAACTAGGCGCATTTCGCCTCGTACTGACGCCAGAACGGGACGCCGCTCGGAGCCGAGCGTGGGTCGCGTCGAGGTCGGCAGTGGTGAAGCCGAGCCGGGCGAACCCGACCTGGTTAGGGAGCGGTGGCGTGCCCACAGGCTCTGGCTGGAGCCATTCGAGCAGGTCGACGGCGACACCGTTGAAGCCGCGGTCGTCGCTGAGGATCCACGCGTCCCACTGGGCGACGTCGAGCCCGAACGCCGACCCCGACTGAACCGGGGGCACGGTGTGCGCCTCTGCGCTCAGCCCGAGGGCATCACGGTAACCTCCGCCGGTGACGACGGCCAAGCAACCAGGCGCCAAGGTCCCAAGCTCTCGGAAACAAGACCCTCAGAATGTGGACGCCCGGACTGCGATCGAGCACATCGTCTACGGCTACGCCGAACGAGTCGACCTCGGTGACTTCGCCGGCGTCGCCGAGTTCTTCGCCCATGCGCTCTACAAGGGCGGCGGCCCCGACGATCCCGGCGTCGAGGGCGCTGCGCCGGTGCAGCGGATCCTCGAGACCATGGTGCGGCGCTACGACGACGGCACGCCCCGCACCAAGCACGTCACGACCAACCTGATCATCGACGCCGACGTGGGCGGAGGGACGGCGACCACGCGCTCGTACTACACGGTGTTCCAGCAGGTCGACGACACGCCGCTGCAGCCGATCATCGCCGGGCGCTACCACGACCAGTTCGCACGCGTCGACGGCGAGTGGCGCCTCACCGAACGGGTGATCTTCTGCGATCTGATCGGTGACCTGTCCCGGCATCTCACCATCGACCCGTTCGCAAGCTGACATGGTGCGGATCGAGGACAACCCGAACGGTGTCGATCGGGTCCGTCTGGTCACCTTCGACCGTCCCCAAGCCCGCAACGCGTTCGACACGACAATGTACGGCGAGGTCGCGGACGCGCTCGACGAGGTCGCAGCGAGCGACGACCTGGCGGTCGCAGTCCTCACCGGCGAGGGCACGGCCTACTCGGCCGGCCAGGACCTCGCCGAGATGGGCCGCCTGGGCGACCCCGCAGCCCGATCGGAGCGCGCCCACGCGGGCGAGTACGGCTTCACGAAGTTCATCAGCACGCTCGAGGCGTTCCCGAAGCCGATCGTCGCCGCGGTCAACGGGGTGGCGGTCGGCGTCGGTGACACGATGCTCCCGTATTGCGACCTCGTCCTCGCGTCGAGTGCCGCTCGCTTCCGTCTCCCGTTCGCCAGCCTCGGGGTCGTGCCCGAGGCGGGGAGCAGCTTCACGCTTCCCACGGTGATGGGATGGCAGGCCGCGGCGCATGTGCTCTTCACCGCCGAGTGGCTCTCGGCCGGGGATGCCGCCGCGTGCGGGCTCGTCTGGAAGGTGGTCGAGCCCGAGGTGCTCCTCGACGAGGCGCTCGCGCTCGCCGGCCGCGTCGCGAAGATGCCGATCGTGTCCCTCGTCGAGACCAAGCGCCTGCTGGCAGCCCACCGCCTCGAGTTCGCCCGGGCCGCACGGGCCCGCGAGGAAGGGGTCTTCTCCCGGCTGACCGGAGCGCCGGCGAACCGGGAGGCAATCGCAGCCTTCCTGGAGAAGCGCGAGGCCGACTTCACGAATCTGGCCGCCGAGTAGGGCTGGCCGCCGAGCGAATTGTGGCCGACGAGTAGGATCACCACCGGCTTTCTCTGAGGAGGCGTGATGTCCTGGAAGGTTGTCGTCGACTTCGACGTCTGCGAGAGCAACGCAATCTGCATGGGCATCGCGCCCGAGGTCTTCGAGGTGCGCGACGACGACTTCCTGTACATCCTCGAGGAGCGCCCGTCCGACGACGTGCGCCCGAAGGTGGAGCAGGCCGTGCGCCAGTGCCCCAAGCAGGCGATCTCGATCGTCGAGGAGTGAGCGCCCCGCTCCCGGGCGACCAGCCGCGCCGCGGCGAACCAGGCATCGTCGACGGTCACGGACCCGACGCCGCCCATCCACCCGGCCCCGAGCTCCGACGCCTCGCCGACGCGATGCGAGGTGTGACCGACCGAATGGTCCGAACGCAGGCCGACCCCGCAACGCTGGCCGACGCCGCGGAAGCGGTCGGGCGCGCGGTCACGCTCCTCGAACCCGTCTCGCCACCGTGGGGCGCGTCGGTGCCGGCGAAGCCCATGTTCGACACCGACCCGCACGACTTCTTCCCGTTCAGCCCGATGATCGGCTGGTACAGCCCGCTGTCGCCGCCGATCGCGTGCGAGTTCCGCGATGGTGCGGTCCGCGGCCACGGCACGCTGGGAGCCGCGTATGAGGGCCCGCCCGGATGCGTGCACGGTGGGATCATCGCGGGGCTGTTCGACGAGATCCTCGGCATCGCGAACATCGCGGCCGGCGTCGGCGCGATGACCGGAACGCTCACGATCGTGTACCGCAGCCCGACGCCGCTGTACGCCGAGCTGCGCCTCGAGGCGCACACCGACCGCATCGACGGGCGCAAGGTGCACACCGTCGGCACGCTCCACGCCGGGGATCGGCTCTGCGCGGAGGCCAACGGGATCTTCATCCTCGTCGAGCACGATCGGTTCGTCGACCAGACCCGTCTCCATGGCGCGGCAGGGACGGCATGAACGAGCGCCCAGTGAACGAAAGAAGGGTGTCGCTCGCCGGGCCGGTCAACTTTCGTGACGTCGGGGGCTACGCGGCGGCCGACGGGAAGGCGGTCGCGTGGCGCCGCCTGTACCGCAGTGACTCGCTCCATCATCTCGAGGAAAGCGACGGCGCGCTCCTCCATGAGCGGGGGATTGTGACCGCGATCGACTTCCGCGCCGACGACGAGCTCGACCGGATCGGCATTGGCCGCCTCGGCGAGCTCGACATCCACCACCTGCACCTGCCCACAGTCGACAAGGTGCTGCACACCCTGCGTCCGCCGGGCTGGACGCCACCGGAGTCGGCGGTGGAGGTGTACGTCCTGATGCTGCGCAGTGGTGCTGCCGCCTACGCGGCGACCCTGCGCGCGCTCGCCGAGCCGGGCACGCTTCCCGCGGTGTACTTCTGCATGGCGGGCAAGGACCGCACCGGGGTGTTCTCGGCCGTCGTGCTCGGACTGCTCGGCGTGAGCGACGCTGACATCGTCGCCGACTATGTGCTCACGCACGAGGTGGTCGACGCTATCCATGCGCGCGGGAAGCGTGACTTCCCGGATGGCGCCGACCACTGGCCCGAGCTGCCGAGCGCGCTGATGGGCGCCGAGGCCGAGACCATGGAGGGCATGCTCGTCGCCATGCGCGAGCAGTGGGGGGCCTGGGACGACTACGTCACCGACATCGGCGTCGAGCCCGGGGTGGTCGAGGCGCTGCGCGCCGCACTTCTCACAGAACCCTGACCCGAGCATCACGTCATCCGAGGGGCGGTCGGCGACGATGATCGTCATGAAGCTTCGTCGGTTCCCCCGCATCCCCACGTTCATGCTGGGCATCACCGTCGTCGGTGCCGCTGCGCTCATGCCGGCAGCCGGGGCGAGTGCCCCGGCTGCGAAGCAGGACTGTCGTGCTACCCCTCGAGCGATCCGCAGCGTGGTGTACGACTCCATCGATGGCGTCGACCCGAACCTGCTGTCGCTCGATCTGTACCTCCCCGAGACCGGGAAGGGCTGTGCGCCGGTGCCGCTCGTCGTCGGCGTCCACGGGGGCGGCTGGCGCAAGGGTGATAAGCGCGGCTTCACGGGCGACAAGGCGAAGCTCTTCAACAGCCATGGGTGGGCGTTCGCGAACGTCAACTACCGCCTGAGCGATCCGGCCACGACGCCCGTCGTGCACTATCCGACGCACAACCAGGACGTCGCGAACGCGGTCGGGTTCCTGGTCGACCATGCGAAGGAGTACGGGCTTGCTCCGGATCGGGTCGGGATCCTCGGACATTCGGCCGGGGCGGGGATCGTGGCGGCGGTCGCGACCGACGAGCAGTTCCTCGAGAAGGCCGGGTTCGGCCTCGACACCCTGCGGTGTGCGTTCCCCGACGACACCGAGGGATTCGACGTCGCGGCGCGCATCGCCGGTGGCGGACTTGCCGCACGGCTCTACACGTTCGTCTTCGGCGCCGACCCTGCGGTGTGGAGGGACGCGTCGCCGATCAACCATGTGGAACGTGGCAAGGACATCCCGCCGATGCTGCTGACCCAACGCGGGGAACCCTCTCGGGTGGCCCAGCTCCAGTCGTTCGCCGACAAGCTACGAGGCGCGGGCGTCGACGTGCAGGTCATCGACGCCACGGGCTACAGCCACATGGACGTGAACGAGCTCATCGGATCGACCACCGATACCGTCATGACCAAGGCGGTGACGGCGTTCTTCGATCGGTGCTTCACGAAGGGCGCATCGTGAGGCCACTCCGGGGCGCGGTGCTCGTGCTGGTCACCTGCGCGGCGGCCGCCGTCCCCTTCGCCGCGGCGGGGGCTTCGACCCGGTCTGCGCGCGACGACTGTGCCGACACCCCTCGCGTCGTGCGCGACATCCGGTACGGCGTGGTCGACGGCGTCGATCCGAACCTGCTGTCCCTCGACCTCTACCTCCCCACGACCGGGAAGGACTGTGGTCCCGTACCGCTCGTCGTCGGCGTCCATGGCGGTGGCTGGCGATTGGGTGACAAGCGGGGCTTCACGGGCGACAAGGCGAAGCTCTTCAACGACCAGGGCTGGGCGTTCGCGAACGTCAACTACCGCCTGAGCGGCCCCGACGTTTCGCCGCCGGTTCAGTACCCGACACACGACCAGGACGTCGCGGACGCCGTGGGCTTCCTGGTAGACCACGCCAAGGAGTACGGGCTCGATCCCGACCAGGTCGGGCTCCTCGGGCACTCGGCCGGGGCCGGGGTCGTCGCCGCGGTCGCGACCGACGAGCAGTTCCTGGAGAAGGCAGGCCTCGGTCTCGACGCGCTGCAATGCGCGTTTCCCGACGACATCAACTTCGACGTCGCCCAGGGGATCCGGTTCGGCGGCAACCTCGCGTTCATCTCTCGGCAGGCGTTCGGCGATGATCCGGCTGTCTGGGACGACGCGTCACCCATCAACCACGTCGAACCCGGGAAGGACATCCCCCCGATGCTCCTGACCCGTCGTGGCGGGCTGGTGTGGCAACGCCAGATGGACGCGTTCGCCGACGCACTGCGTGGTGCCGGCATCGACGTGCAGATCATCGACGCCACGGGGTACACCCACGCCGACGTGAACCAGCTGATCGGGTCGACGACGGATCCGATCATGACGAAGCCGGTGACGGCGTTCTTCGAGCGCTGCTTCGCCAAGGCGTGACCGGTTCTAGAGTCGCGCCATGACTCGATTCGGATTGCAGCTTCCCAACTTCAGCCTCGGTGTGCCCGACGATGCGCTGTTCGACACCGTCGTCGACTTCGCGGTCGCCGGTGAGGAGAGCGGCTTCTCTTCGCTCTGGGTGATGGACCACCTGTACCAGCTGCCCGCGCTCGGCGGTGAGGACCAGCCGATGCTCGAGGCGTACACGCTTCTGGGCGCGTTGGCCGCGCGGACCCGCTCCGTCCAGCTCGGCACGCTCGTCACCGGAGTGACGTACCGCAACCCCGCGTTGCTCGCCAAGCAGATCACCACGCTCGACGTGATCAGCGGCGGCCGGGCGATCCTCGGGATCGGCGCGGCGTGGCACGACATCGAACACGTCGCGTTCGGCTTCGACTATCCGCCCGACCGGGAGCGGCTCGACCGACTCGAGGAGGCCCTCCAGATCTGTCGGGGGATGTTCCGCGAGGACACGACGACCTTCGCCGGCACGCACTACCGGGTCGAGAACGTCAAGAATCTGCCGCGTCCGATCCGCCCCGGCGGCATCCCGATCATGGTCGGCGGCGGGGGAGAGAAGCGCACCTTGCGTCTTGTTGCGCAGTACGCCGACGCGTGCAACGTCAGCGGCGATCTCGACACCGTCCGCCACAAGCTCGAGGTGCTGCGCAGCCACTGCGCTGATGTCGGACGGGATCCGGCCGAGGTGACGACGACCCGACTCGGCGCGCTGTTCCTCGTCGACACCCCCGAGCAGTCGGTCGAG
>JALHSW010000308.1 GCA_022865365.1 Acidimicrobiia bacterium
AACCCCGCGCCTTCTGACTCGGGATGGAAGTACACGGGCGCCTCGGCCCGGAGCACGTCGAACTGGTCGTGGGGCACTCCCCGGACGAACGTGTCGAGGTCGGTCAGATCGACGTCGGCGAGCGTGAGCGCCACGGTGCTTACCCTTCCGCCCGGTCCTGAATGCCCGAGACTGGAACACGTTACGATTCGCCGGTTCCGGGCGCCAGCGACCGAGGCAACCGTGCGAGGAATGAGAAGAGGACAATCGTGCATGACCTGGTGATCCGTGGAGGGACGGTCGTCGACGGGACGGGAGCGGCCCCGGCGCCGGGAGACGTCGCGATCGATGGCGGGCGCATCACGGTGGTCGGGCGGGTCGATGATCCCGGGACCGAAGAGATCGACGCGACCGGCAAGATCGTGACCCCGGGCTTCGTCGACATCCATACCCACTACGACGGCCAGGTCACCTGGGACCCGCTGCTCACCCCCTCGACCTGGCACGGTGTCACGACTGTCGTGATGGGCAACTGCGGCGTCGGGTTCGCTCCGGCCAAGCCCGACGAGCACGAGTGGCTCATCGGCCTCATGGAGGGAGTCGAGGACATCCCCGGCGCCGCGCTGTCCGAGGGGATGCGCTGGGGCTGGGAGTCCTTCCCCGAGTTCCTCGACTTCCTCGACGACCGGCCCCTCGCGATCGACATTGGCACCCAGGTGCCGCACGGCGCGGTGCGGGGCTACGTGATGGGGGAGCGGGGCGCGCGCAACGAGCCCGCCACCGCCGACGACATCGCCGCGATGGCGCGCATCGTACGGGGCGGCATCGAAGCCGGCGCGCTCGGCGTGTCGACGTCGCGCACGATCGCGCACCGCGCGATCGACGGTGAGCCGGTCCCCGGCACGTTCGCGGCCGAGGACGAGCTGTTCGGGCTGGGTCGGGCGCTCGGCGACGCCGGTGCCGGCGTGTTCGAGCTCGCCCCCGCCGGCGTGATGGGCGAGGACCTCGCCGCGCCGGCTCGCGAGATGGACTGGATGTGCCGCCTTGCCGAGGCGACCGGACGGCCGGTGACGTTCGCGATGTCCCAGCACGATCTCGCCCCCGATCAGTGGAAGGACCAGCTCGAGCTCGCCCTCGAGTCGTGGGACGCGGGGATCCCGATTCGGCCCCAGATCGCCGGACGCCCGACCGGTCTGCTACTCGGCCTGCAGACGTTCCATGCGTTCCGCCAACGGCCGAGCTACGAGGCCATCGCCGAGCTCCCCCTCGCCGAGCGCGTCGAACGCATGCGCGACCCTGCCGTGCGTGCCGCCATCCTCGGCGAGCAGCCCATCGCCGACCCGCGCATGGCGTTCATCGGTATGGGGCTCGACCGCACGTTCCCGATCGGCGACCCGCCCGACTACGAGCCCGCGCCCGAGACGAGCATCGCGGCGCGCGCCGAGGCGGCCGGCCTCGATCCCCAGGAGCTGCTGTACGACCTCCTGCTCGAAGACGACGGGCGTGCGCTGCTGCTGCGTCCGCTGCTGGGCTACTCCAACTTCGATCTCGAACCGATCCGCGAGATGCTGCTGCACCCGACGACGGCGCTCGGCCTCGGCGACGGTGGGGCCCACGTGGGCGCGATCTGCGACGCGAGCATCGAGACGACGATGCTCACACATTGGGCTCGCGACCGCAGCCGCGGTGCGCGGCTTCCCCTCGAGCTCGTCGTCCGCAAGATGACGAGCGACACCGCGTCGCTCTACGGGCTCGGTGACCGTGGCGTCCTCGCGCCCGGACTCCGGGGCGACGTGAACGTCATCGATTTCGACGGTCTCACGCTGCACCGCCCCGAGATGGTGTACGACCTGCCCGGCGGCGCGCGTCGCCTGGTGCAGACGGCGAGTGGCTACGACGCGACGATCGTCGCGGGCACCGTCGTGATGCGCGATGGCACCGACACCGGGGCCCGCCCCGGAGCGCTCGTCCGCGGTGCCCGATCCGCCTGACCGAGCCCCATGACCCATCTGTCCGACCGACTGTTCGATACCAACCATCACGGAGCCTCATGAGCCAGTCCGACAAGGTGTCCGTCGTCGCGAAGCTGACGATCAAGGCCGACAAGGCCGACGAGTTCCCGG
>JALHSW010000309.1 GCA_022865365.1 Acidimicrobiia bacterium
CAGCCGCCCACGCGCCCGTAGTACGCGTACTGTCCGGCGTCGTTGAGCAGATGCGAGTTGCCGTAGAGACGCTCGATGACCTTGGTGCAGACCGAGGATTTCTCGCCGAGCCAGATGGGCATCGCGAGGATCAGGATGTCGGCCGCCATCACCTGCTCGAAGATCGCCGGCCACTCGTCGAGCTCCCAGCCGTGCTCGGTCATGTCGGGATAGATGCCCGTCGCGATCTCGTGGTCGATCGCCCGCACGACGTCGACGCTCACGCCGTTCGCCTCGAGGATCGCCAGCGCGAGGTCGGCAAGTCCCTGCGTATGCGACTGCTCCGGTGAGCGCTTGAGCGTGCAGTTGATGACGAGGGCCTTGAGATCAGTGAAGTCCCACTGGCTCTCGTCACACCACCGCTGCTGGATCTCGTTGAGGATCATGGGGATACTGTGACCGTCGGAGCCACGGCGTTACAGGTCAGAATGCCTGTCGTGGCCGAAGCAGTCGCCGACTTCACCGATGACCACGTGCTCGTCCCTGCCCTGCGGCGAGGCGACGAGGCGGCATTCGAGTGGTTGCTCGACCGGTACTCGGCGCCACTCAGCCGGCTCGCTCGATCGTACGTCTCGAACCCGGCCGCGGCCGATGAAGCCGTACAGGAGACGTGGCTCGCGGTCATCACCGGCATCGATCGTTTCGAGCAACGGTCGTCGCTCAAGACCTGGATCTACCGGATCCTGGTGAACGTCGCCCGTTCCAAGGGTGTGAAGGAGCACCGCAGCGTGCCCTTCGCGTCGCTCGGGGAGGAGCTCGACGGCAACGAGCGCTCGGTGGACCCGGAGCGCTTTCGTGGCCACCACGATCGCTGGCCGGGCCATTGGGCCGCGCCGCCGGTGGCCTGGGACGAGGAACCCGAAGATCACCTGCTCGGCCGCGAGACGCTGTCGGTCGTGGCGAACGCGATCGGTGCACTCCCGGCGAACCAGCAGGCTGTCATCACCTTGCGCGACGTCCAGGGATGGAATTCGGTCGACGTGTGTAACGCGCTCGAGATCTCGGAGACCAACCAACGCGTGTTGCTCCATCGGGCCCGGTCCAAGGTCCGCCGCGCGCTCGAGGTCCACTTCGCGGAAGCCGCCCAGTGATGGTTCGCCGATGATGTTTCGCAGGTTGCATCTCCGACTCAAGCGCGACTATCCGTGCGCGCAGCTCGTCGAGGCCGTCACCGAGTATCTCGAAGACACGATGGGTACGGGCGAAAGAGCGCGATTCGACCACCACCTGTCGATCTGCCCCGGTTGCGCCGACTACATGGCGCAGTTCCGCCGGACCATCGATCTGTGCGGTCGGATCACCGCCGACGACGTCGAGGCGCTGCCCCGCGCGGCTCGAGAGGAGCTGCTGCGGGCTTTCCGGGACCTCCGAGCCGAGGAGTCGTCCGACCCGCGTGCGTAACGCCGGAGCGCATCACCGCACTGACGGAGCATGAGCCCCACCCCGGAGACCAACTCGAACCCCGGCCTGCCCGACGTCGACGCGAACCCCGTGCGCTGGCACAAGGTCGCGGAGGTCGACGACCTTCCTGACGGGCGCGTGCGCACGGTCACCAGCGGCACGCGCTCGCTCGCACTCACGCGCGTCGGCGACCGATACGGCGCGCTCGACAACCACTGTCCCCATCAGGGCGGCCCACTCGGCGAGGGCTCGATCGAGAACGGGCTGCTCCGGTGCCCGTGGCACGGGTACGACTACGACCCCCTCACCGGCATCCCACCGTCGGGATTCAGCGATGCACCCGCGTGCTTCCCCGTCGAGGTGCGGGCCGACGGCATCTACGTCGGCCTCGAGGACGAGCCGGTCACGCCCCGCACCGTCTCCGATGTCATGGTCGAGACGATGATCAATTGGGGCATCACGCACGTGTTCGGCATGGTCGGGCACTCCAACCTCGGGTTCGCCGACGCCATGCGACGCCAGGAGGAGGCCGGGAACCTCACGTTCATCGGCATCCGCCACGAAGGTGCGGCCGCGTTTGCCGCCTCGGCGTACGGAAAGCTCACGGGTCGCCCGGCCGCGTGCTTCGGCATCGCCGGTCCCGGATCCACCAACCTGCTCACCGGGCTCTACGACGCCAAGGTCGATCGCGCTCCGGTGCTCGCGATCTCCGGTCAGGTCCCATCCAACGTGCTCGGACGCGGTGCGTTTCAGGACATCGATCTCACCGCGGCCTTCGCCGATGTCGCGTCCTACTCGAAGACCATCCTCCCGGAGTCTGATCACGCCGAGCTGATGACGCTCGCGTGCAAGCACGCGCTCGTCGGGCGCAACGTCGCGCACCTCGTCCTCCCGGACGAGGTCCAGGTACAGGCCGTCGAAGACGCAACGCCGGCGTCGGCACCGGCCGGGCGCGTGGCCAACAACGAGATCGTGCCCCCCGCCGACGCATTGGCCGACGCCGTCGCGCTCATCGGTAGCGCCACCCGACCCGTGATCGTGGTGGGTCATGGTGCGCGCTTCGACATGGCCGAGGTGATCGCGCTGGCCGAGCAGCTGCACGCTCCCGTGCTGACGACCTTCAAGGCCAAGGGTCAGATCTCGGAGCGCCATCCCATGGGGGCCGGGGTGCTCGGTCGGAGCGGTACGCCCGTCGCGAGCTGGCTGATGAACGAGTCCGACCTGATCCTCGTGTTCGGCGCATCGTTCTCGAATCACACCGGGATCGCGTCGTACAAGCCGATCGTCCAGGTCGACTTCGACCCGATGGCGCTCGGGCGCTTCCACCCGGTCACGGTCCCGGTGCGCGGCCACGTCGGCGTGACCGCGCGACTCCTCGCCGAGCAGATCCCGGCCAACGCCAACCGGGTCGATCAACGCCAGTAGGTGGCCGAACGCTGGTCGATCTGGAGGGCGGAGAAGGAGCGCCGACTGGACGATGACCGAGGGGTTGGCGTCAGCTCGGCTGCGGTCTTCGACGCGATGACGCGCCTGGTGCCCGAGAACGCGGTCATCGCGGTGGATGTTGGCAACCATGCCTACTCATTTGGTCGCTACTTCGAGTGCACCCACCAGTCGGTGCTCATGTCGGGCTACCTCGGCTCGATCGGGTTCGGGTTCCCGGCGGCGATGGGCGCATGGGCCGCGGCGCCCGAACGGCCGATCCTCGCGGTGACCGGCGACGGCGGATTCGGTCAGTACCTGGCCGAGCTCACCACCGCGGTGAAGTACGCCATGAACATCACCCACGTCCTCCTCGACAACTCCTCACTCGGCAAGATCAGCAAGGAACAGCGCGCGGCCCACTTCGAGGTCTGGCAGACGTCGCTGCACAACCCCGACTTCTCCGAGTACGCACGGCTGTGCGGGGCGCACGGCGTGCGTGTCGACGACCGCGGCGGCCTCGACGACGCCCTCGCGGGCGCTCTTGCCCACGAGGGACCGGCTCTCGTACACGTGGTCACGGACCCCGAGCTCGTCTGATCTCAGCGAAGCACCGACGTCGGCTCGCAGCCGAGGGCTACCGCTGCTGGAGCGACACCACGGACGCGTCGTCCGGACCTTCTGGCGAACCGAGCCAGCGGTCGACCGAGGCGTCGCCCGCCAGCCACCGGAGCAGGAACGCGATTGCGTACCGGTTGGTGAGCCGCAGCGCGGTACCGATGTCGAGCAGGCCCGGGCCGCAGCCGTCTGCCGCATATTCGTGTACGGCGTCGCGCAGCGCCTGCGGCAGGTCGGGGACGGTGTCGAGCAGGTCGCGATACGCGCAGACGTCGGTGAACGACTGGTGCCCGGCGCGAGCCAGATCGACGCGGAGCAACGGTCTCCCCGCGACCAGAGTCCACGGTCGTTCGGTGTCGAGTGTGATCGGTGTCGTCGCGTCAGACGTACCGCTCACGAGCAACGTCGGAACGTCGACGGCCGACAGCGTCTCGTCCCCGAGGGGGCGCGTGTACGCGGCCATGCCGACGACCGCACGAACTCTCGAGTCCGCAGGCATCGACGGAGTCCCA
>JALHSW010000023.1 GCA_022865365.1 Acidimicrobiia bacterium
CATCGAGCACGGCCCAGACGAGATGCTCCACCTGCCATGGATCACCGCGCTCGTCGGAACCGGCATCATGATCGGCGTCGTGCCCGACTCCGAGGACGCGCTGTCGCAGCGCACCGGGGAACGTGAACGTGATGTTCGCGGCGATGCCGTCGCCCGCGTCGGGTCCGGATGCGCCGAGCGACCGGGCCAGCTCGAGGGCGAGCCAGCGGTGCATACCCAGCGTCGGAACCGCGACCCAGTCGGGCGTCATCGGGTCGGCGGGCGGCTCCGCGAGCACCTCGGCCAGGGCGACCGCGAGCGGGCCCACCCGGTCGGCGGCGCTGAGGTGAAGCATGAACCGAGACTACCGACGGGCTGGGACACTCACGCCGGCCGTGCTCAAGGAAGGGCGATCTCACCAACCCGAATCGTTGAGCCCTTGCCCGACTGGTTCTCGGCCGGCGGCACGACCTCGATACCCGACCGGATGCGCTCGCGCAGTGCGCCGACGTGGCTGATGACGCCGACCATCCGGCCGCCCTCGCGAAGTCGGTCGAGCTCATCCATCGCGAGCTGAAGGTTGTCAGGATCGAGGGTGCCGAAGCCCTCGTCGATGAACAGCGCGTCGAGGTGCACGCCGCCGGTGTGCGCCTGCACCGCGTCGGCGACGCCCAACGCGAGCGCGAGCGACGCCTGGAACGTCTCGCCGCCCGACAATGTCGAGACTTCGCGCTCGTCGCCGGTGAATGCGTCGAGCACCCGCAGACCGAGCCCGGCCTGTCGGTTTCCACGCTCCCCATCGCCATGCACTCGGATCTGGTAACGACCCGACGTCATCTTCTCGAGCCGGGCATTCGCGTGTCGACAGATATCGGCGAGGTAGGCCGCGAGCACCCATCGTTGCAGCGAGATCTTCGGCGCTGTCCTGCCGGCGCAGCGATCAGCGACCGCGTTGACCATGGCCGCGCGCTCGCGCCGCTCGGCCAGCGCCTCATCGCCCACGCGATGTTCCTCGGCGAGACGGGTGAGCTCGGTCCGAGCGAGGCTTGCACCGGTGTGGTGCTCGACCGCACCGGTGTGGCCGAGCTCAGCGCGTTCCACTCCCGCCTGGGCCGCGAGGGCATCGGGACGGTCGTCGGCAAGCTCGGCGAGGTCGGGTGCCTCGAGGATGCCCCGCTGCTTGAGGACGTCGTCGTCGTACTGCTTGATGCGCGCCGAGAGTCTGGTGCGCGTCGGTTCGTCGCGCAGTCCGGCGCGTGCCTCTGCCGCGTCCACGAACGGCGACGCGACGAGCTCACGTTCGAGATGCCCGGTCGCGGTCTTCAGACTGGCGGTCGCCGTCGTGACCTGCTCGTTGCGGCGTCCGAGCGTGTCGATCGCTTCGATCATCGGACCGAGCGTGTCGAGCGCAGCCTGTGGGGAGATACCCTCGCCGAGCGCCTCGACGACTCCCCCACGCAAGCTGATCGCCCGCATGGTCGCGTCGGCTGCCGCTCGGCTCGCAGCCGCCGCAGCCTTTCCCGCCTCACCGATCTGACGGTCGAGCACCACGAGGCGCTTCTCGATCTCGGCGACACGCTGCTCGCCTTCCTTGATCGTGGCGACTTGCCGGGTGGCAACCCCCAGCTCTGCGCTCGCGGCATCGGCGAGCGCCCGGGCCGCGGAGACGTCGGGTGCGACTGCGCCGGCTGTGGCTTCAAGGGTGGCGACTCGCTTGTCGATCCTCTTGGCAGCATCGTTGGCGGCTCTCGCGGCGACATCGGCCTCGTCGGCGACGGTGGCGGCGGCGTCGACCTCCTCCTTGTCGACCGCGTCACGGGCGGCGACCGCAAGCGCCGGGTGCTCCGTTGACCCGCACACCAAGCACGGTCGGCCGTCTTCGAGGCCACCGGCGAGCGTCGCCGCGATCCCATCGAGGTACTGGTTTCGCACGTCGAGCGCGGTCTTGCGGGCGACGTTCGCGGCCTTGTCGGCCCTGGTGGCAGAGCGCTCGGCTTTGGACTGCTCCTTACGTGCCGCGACGAGGTCTGCGGCCGCGTCAGCACGGGCCTTGGCATCGGTCGCCGCCTGCGCCAGCAATGGGATCCGGTCGGACGCGCTGCGAGCGGCATCGAGGCGTGCTGTGGCGGGGAGTCGCTCGGCGCGCAGGGCGTCGGCTTCGACCTTTCCCTCGTCGACGATCGTCTGCTGGGTCTGCTCCGCACCGAGGTGTGTTGTCGCCTTGGCCTCCTCGACGGCGGCCTCGGTCGCCTTCCGTCCGAGCTCTTCCAACACAGGTCGATGGGCAGCCAACGCGCTGCTCGACTCCTCGAGTGCCGCTCTTGGCGGCAGCACAGTCAGGTCGAGACCGACGACTGCGTCAGGGAGTGCGACGCCCGCATCGCGTGTTCGGCGCGCCGCGTCGAGATCCGTTGCGATCTCGGCCTCCAGACGCGAGAGATCGCCGCAGAGACGCGCCTCGCTGTCGAGGCTGCCGCGCAGCTGCTCGGCCCGGTTCGCGTTGGACAGCGTCTCGCGATCGATATCGATCGTGTCGCGCTGCTCGTCGAGCTCTGCCACTCGCGTTCGAGCCGCCGCGCGGCGGTCCCAGCGGGCGGCAACCACGTCGATGTGGTCCTTGTGCTTCTGGGCATCTCGCTTGGCAACCGCGGCGACCTTGACTGCCGCCTTCGCGTCGGTGGCCGCCTGACCGATTCGCTCGACGAGCACGTCGAGTGCTCCTTGGTCGGCGGGGACCGTCGCGCCCTCGTCGACCTCTGGCGCCTCATCCCCCGCGAACGGCGCCCACTCGTGCCCGGCCTGCTGGCGCCTCACATCGAGCGCCTCCTGCTGTTCGTACACCGCCCGACGTGCGTCTTTGGCCTGCTCCTCGAGCCAGAAGGCGGCCCGCTCATAGAGCACGGTGTCGAAGAGTGTCTTGAGCAGCTTCTCGCGCTCGCCGGAGTCGGCGCGCAGCACCTGCTCGAATCGGCCCTGCGGAAGCAGGATCACCTGCTGGAACTGGCTCGCGTCGAGCCCGACCAGGCGCTCGACTTCGTGGCGGACCTCAGTGATCGACGACGCGATCGGTACCGCCGCGGCGCCGTCGAGCCGAGCCAAAGCAACCGTCGGGTTCTTGGTCGTCTCGCCCTCGCCCCGCACCTTGGGCATCGTGTGCGCCGGGGTGCGCTCCACCACATAGCGCTCACCCTGGGCCGAGAACTCGAGTGCGACTCTGGGCGCAGCCCGCGGATCGGCGTGGTCCGACTTGAGCGTATGCGTGCCACGGTCACCCGCGACCTCGCCGTAGAGGGCAAAGCTCATCGCGTCGAGCAGGTACGTCTTGCCGGCGCCCGTCGGCCCGTGGATGAGGAACAGACCGTCGCGCGCGAGCTCGTCGAACTCGATGGCCACCGGGTCCACGTAGGGGCCGAATGCCTCGAGCGTGAGCCGGTGCGGCTTCACTGGTTCCCGCTTCGCGCTACGGCGTCGAGCGCGGTGGTGAGGAGCTCGGCTTCGGCGGCGCCGGCCTCGGCACCGTGTTGCTCGACCCAGAACTGCATGGTCAGCACCAACGGCGAGGCGGCCGGGTCGGCGGTGTCGCGCTCGGTCGCGCCGCCACTCCCGGGCTCCACTCCCCCCGGGCGGTGGCGCAGCTCGGCCGCGTACGGAAACCTCGCGCGCAGGCGGGCCATGGCCTGCATCGGCAGGTGGGTGTCGGTGAGGAACACGCGGACTCGTGCAGGCTCGGCGTCGACGAGCTCGGCGCGGCCGAGCAGATCGTCGATCGTGCCTTCGATCGTTCGCAGCGACCGGCCGACGACGAGTGGGACCACCTCGACCGTGAGCGTGGCGTCGGACGCGATCTCGACGATGCGCACCGACTTGGTCTGGCCCTCCTCGGAGAAGGAGTAGGGCAACGGCGTCCCCGAGTACGCAACGCGCGCGTCGTCTCGCTCCTGTGACCCGTGGAGATGGCCGAGCGCCACGTAGTCGAAGCCCGAGAACGCGTCGACGCCGACCGACTCGATGTTGCCGACCGTGAGCTCACGTTCGGACTCACACGTGACCCCCCCCTCCACGAAGGTGTGCGCGACCACGACGGAGCGCGCGCCGCGGCGCGCCGCGAGGTCGGCACGGATCCGGTCGGTGGCGAGCCGGGTCACCTCGTCGTGGCGGAGCCGGCGCCGCGACGTGGCGTCGGGCTCCGGTTCGGACTCGGGCTCACTTTCCGGGTCGGGTGCGGCCGCCAGGACCGGCCCGGCCAGGGTGGGGTCGAGGTAGGGCACCGGGTAGACGGCGACCGGCGGGCCCCCGTCGGTGGGCTCGACCATGACCGGGTCGGCGACCCGGCGCACGTCACCGCGGATCGTGACGCCCGTCGCGGTCATGAGGCTGTCGTAGACGCCGACTCGGATGCTGGAATCGTGGTTGCCGCTGATGGCCACGACCGTCGCGCCCGTCGAACGCAGCCGTGCGATGGCCTCACCGAAAAGCGTCACCGCTTCGGCAGGTGGGAACGCCCGGTCGTAGAGGTCGCCCGCGATGACGACCAGCTCGACATCCGCCTCGGACGTCAGCCCGACGATGCGGTCGAGCGCCTGGGCCTGCTCGTCGAGCAGCGACGCCCCGTGGAAGGTGCGGCCGAGGTGCCAGTCAGAGGTATGGAGGATGCGCATCGCCAGGGAACTGTACGCAGGGGGTGAGACAGCTACCGCTCGGTGTCATCGCCCTGGTCGCTCCAGTCGACCCACACGGTCCCGGTCGCCGCCAGATACCCGTCGATTGCGGTGCCGAGCGTCGGGTAGAAGCGGTCGTCGCCGATGCGTTCGTAGAGCCCGTAGCTACGCAGCCGGTCCTTGACGGGGCCTTTGAGCTCGGCGAAGGCCAGCTCGACGCCGCGGGCCTCGAGATCGTCGAGGAGCCGCTCCAGGATCTCTGCAGCCGTCGTGTCGATGTCGGTCATCGGCTCCGCGGCGACGATCACCCAACGCATCGGGTCGTCGCGTGCTCGCAACGCGTCGGTCACGCGGTGGGCGAACAGCTCGGCGTTGGCGAAGAAGAGCGGCGCATCGAAACGGTAGAGGACCAACCCCGGAATCTGCGCGGCCTCGGGGTGGCGGTCGATGTCGTGGTAGCCCTTGCGGCCGGGAATGCGACCGAGGACGGCATCGTAGGGCCGCCACGCGCGCCGTACGAAGTTGGCGAGCGAGAGCACGATCGCCACGACGATTCCCGGGAGTACGCCGAAGACGGCAACGCCGAGCAGCGCAGCGACCGAGAGGAACAACTCGGATCGGCGGATCCGCCACAGCCACCGAAGGCTCCCGAGATCGAACAATTGGATCGCCGCGGCGATGATGATCGCGGCAAGCGCCGATTGCGGCAGATTTCGCGCGAGCCCGCCGTCGGCAACAAGGATCATGATGATCGCGGTCGCGCCGACAACGCCCGTGATCTGCGTGCGAGACCCGGCCGAGTCGGCCAGTGCAGTGCGGGACGCTGATGCACTCACCGGGAAGCCCTGGAAGCAGCCGGCGGCGATGTTGGCCGCGCCGAGGGCAACGATCTCCTGGTTCGCGTCGACGGATTCGCCCCGTCGTCCGGCAAAGATCCGCGAGAGCGTGACCGTGTCGCTCAGGGTCACGAACGCCAAGCCGGCGGCCGCGACGAAGAGCGCGGCAATGTCGTCGAAGCTCACGCTGGGGATCGCCGGTGTGGGGAAGCCGCCGGGAATGGCTCCGACGACCGAAACGCCGTGCTCGGTCAGGTTGAACACGCCGGTCGCGATGGTCGCGCCGACGACGGCGATCAAGATGCCCGGTACCTTCGGCGACCACGCCTGGAACCCGATGATGACCGCCAGCGATGCGGCGCCGATCAGGAGAGCTGCCGGAACTGTCTCGCCGTCAACGACACCCCGGACGAACGCTTCGAACTCATCGAGGAGCCCGGTGGCGTTCGTGTCGAAGCCGAAGAACTTCGGCAGCTGGCCGACGAGCACCACCACGGCGATCCCGTTGAGGAAGCCGATACGCACGGGCTTCGAGAGAAGCTCCGCGAGGAGGCCGAGGCGGGCGAGCCCCGCACCGATGCAGAGCACCCCCGTCAGCACGGCGAGCATGCCGGCCAGTGCGACCGCCTTCGCGGGGTCGCCGTCGGCGCCGACGAGGGGCAGGATCGCGGCCGCGATGAGGGGCCCGAGTGCCGAGTCCGGGCCGAGGACGAGGATGCGCGACGGTCCGAACGCCGCGTACGTGAGGAGCGCGAGAACCGTCGTGTACAGACCGGTCACCGGGGGCAATCCGGCGAGCTCGGCATAGGCCATGCCCTGGGGGACCAGCAGGGTGGTCAGCACGACGCCCGCGAACACGTCTCCTCGGAGCCACCGTCGCCGGTACCCGCGCGCCAGGCGCACCCCGGGTACGCGCCGCGCGAGCCGAGCAAGGCGATCGGTGCGGCTGCGAATCACGACCGAGTCTCTCCCCCACTCCGAGGCGCTGAAGAACAGAACCTGGTCCCTGCTCTGTCCCGCGACTGTACGGTTGCCGCCCTCCCCGGCGTCGCTGAAAGGCCGGGGAGTGGCTCGGTTCGAGGGCCGAAGAGGTCGAGGGTGAGTGTCTGGCACGACGGGCGTTGACGGGACCCGATGCTCAGGTCAGGATTGGCGCGTTCGCAGATGAGAGGACGGCCGTCATGGCTGAGAGCGTCTACAAGGTCATCGAGTTGGTCGGCACGAGCTCCGAGTCGTGGGAGAAGGCGGCCGCCGCTGCGGTCGACAAGGCGTCGGGCAGTCTGCGCGATCTGCGGATCGCCGAGGTCGCCGAATTGGACCTGCAGATCGAAGACGGCAAGGTGAAGGCCTATCGGGCGAGGCTCAAGGTGTCGTTCAAGTACGAGGCTTGAACCTTCGCCCCAATCAACAACGCTGCGCCGGTGACCGGACACGGCGATGGACGACTCGCACATGGAAGCCATGGTGTTGCGCGCACCACACACGGCGCTCGTGCGAAGTGACCTGGCCCGGCCGCGACCAGACGAACATCAGGTGCTGCTCCGGGTCAACGCGTGTGCGGTGTGTCGAACGGATCTCCACATCCTCGACGGCGAGCTCACCCGGCCGAAGTTGCCGTTGATCCCCGGGCACGAGATCGTCGGCGTCGTGGTCGAGTGCGGCGAGCACGTGGACCGGTTCGCCGTGGGCGACCGGGTGGGTGTGCCGTGGCTCGGTTGGACATGCGGCGTCTGCACGTTCTGCCGCTCCGGGCGCGAGAACCTCTGCGACGACGCGCGCTTCACCGGGTACGACATGGATGGCGGCTTCGCGCAGTTCGCCGTCGCCGATGATCGCTATTGCTTCGCGCTACCGGATTCGTACAGCGACGTCGACGCGGCACCGCTGCTGTGCGCGGGGCTGATCGGCTACCGCGCGTTGCGTCTCGCCGGCGATGCGGCGCGAGTGGGGATCTACGGCTTCGGCGCCGCGGCCCACATCATCGCCCAGGTGGCCGCGCACGAGGGTCGCGAGATCTACGCCTTCACTCGCCCCGGCGACACCGCCTCACAGGACTTCGCGCGCGAAATCGGCGCGGTGTGGGCCGGCGGTTCCGACACGGCACCTCCTAATCCGCTCGGCGCGGCACTGATCTTCGCTCCCGACGGATCGTTGGTAACCACCGCGCTGCGCACGCTCGAGAAGGGCGGCACCGTCGTTTGCGGCGGCATCCACATGAGCGACATCCCAGGCTTCCCGTATCGCGACCTGTGGGAGGAACGCGTCATCCGGTCGGTCGCGAACCTGACCCGTCGGGATGCCGAAGAGTTTCTCGCCGTCGCACCACGGGTCCCGGTCCTGACGCGCACGACGCCGTACCCCCTCACGGATGCCAACGCGGCACTCGACGATCTGCGTCACGGACGCATCGAAGGCGCCGCGGTGTTGGTCCCCGCCTCGCGATGAGCTCAGCCCGGTCTCGGTCGGGATGCCCGGGTACGCGCCGCGTCGAGCACCACTCGCTGCTCGGCGGCGGCGATCACCTGCCGAGCACCGTCGACAGCGTCGGGGCTCACCGACACCGACGTGATCCCGAAGCGCACGAGGTGCTCCGCGAACTCCGGACGCGTCGAGGGCGCCTGGCCGCACAGTGACGACGTGATGCCCGCCTCCCGGGCCGCGCCGATGATACGACCGATCGCATCGAGGACAGCGTCGTCACCTTCGTCGAAGAGCTCCGCACACACCTCCGAGTCGCGGTCGACGCCCAGCATGAGCTGCGTCAGGTCATTGGATCCGATGGACACGCCGTCGATTCCCATTGCCGCGTACTCGGGGATGCGGTACATCACCGATGGCACCTCGGCCATCACCCAACGATGCAGCCCGCGCTGGCGACCGAGCGGGCTCGCGTCGAGGAGCTCGAGGCACGCCTCGAGCTCCCACCGCGTGCGGACGAACGGGATCATGACGTGCAGGTTCGGGGTCTCCTGCCGAACGCGGTCGAGGAGCTCGAGCTCGAGCTCGAAGAGGTCGGGCTCGCGGACGTAGCGGTAGCAGCCGCGGTACCCGATCATCGGGTTCGCCTCGAGCGGCTCGTACGCCTCCCCGCCCTCGAGCGCGCGGAACTCGTTCGTGCGAAAGTCGATGGTGCGGTACACGACGGGGCGCGGGGCGAACGCCCGCGTGATCCGCAGCAGCGACTCCGACATCCTGGCGATGAACTGCTCACGTCCGCCCTTGGCGAGGAGGTGGCGGGGGTGCTCGCCGCCGAGTGCGTCGGTGATCATGAGCTCGGCGCGGAGGAGACCCACGCCGTCGACGGGGAGCGCCGCGACCTCTTCGGCGTGCTCCGCGTAGGCGAGGTTCACGTAGAGGCGCGTTGCCAGCGGCGCCATCGATTCGGAAGTGACCGCCATCCGTGCCGCGATCGTGGGCGTGTTCGCGCCTATCGTCGCGGTGACGTCGCCCTCGTACACGGCGCCGGCGGCGCCGTCGACGGTCACGAGCTCGCCGTCGCGCAGCACATCGGTCGCACGGCGCGTGCCCACGACGCACGGGACGCGCAGCTCACGGCTCGCGATGGCCGCGTGGCACGTGATCCCCCCGCCGTCGGTCACGAGCGCCGCGGCGCGGCGCATCGTGGGGACCCAGTCCGGAGACGTCATCGGCGCGACCAGGATCTCGCCGACCAGGAGCAGGCGACCCTCCGTGGCCGAGCGCAGGATCCGTACCTTCCCTGCGACGATCCCTGGCGCGGCCGCGAGTCCGGTGACGAGAGGGGCGGACGGAGGCTCGGTGGACCGCTCAGGTCGGGCATCGTCAGCCGTCGACGGGCTGAGTGTGGTGATCGGGCGCGACTGGAGCAGGTACAGGTCGCTCCCCCGATACGCCCATTCCATGTCCTGGGGTTTGCCGTAGTGCTCTTCGACGCGCGCGCCGAGGCGGGCGAGCTCGAGGATCTCGTCGTCGGACAAGACGCGGCGCGCGCCAGTCGCGTCATCGAGATCGATCCGCTCGTCCTCACCGTTCGCGCCCTGGCGGATCATGAAACGCTGGTGGCCGACCCGCGCGCTGACGAGACGAGGGCCGTCCTTCGCGACGACATAGGTGTCGGGTTCGACCGCGCCGCTCACGACCACTTCGCCGAGACCCAGCGCGGCCTCGATCACGATCCGTGCGCGATCGCCCGTCGCGGGGTCGACCGAGAACATCACGCCCGAGCGCTCGCTGTCGACCATCTCCTGGACGACGACGGCGATCGCGGGCTCGACGTCGACACCCTGGACCGCGCGATAGGCAACGACCCGCGGCCCGAAGGCAGAAGCCCAGCAGTCGACGATGCGCGCGATGAGCACATCGTCGCCCGCGACGTTCGTGAAGGTCTCGTTCATGCCGGCGAATGACGTTTCCGCGGTGTCCTCGCTCGTTGCCGAAGAACGGACCGCGACCTTCGGATCGGCTCCCAGAGCGTGGTACGCGGCGAGGACCTCGTCGCGAGTGTCCGCGGGCATGCCGGCGTCGACCACGAGCGCGCGCAGGCGCTCGGAAGCGGCCTCGAGCGCAGCCGGATCGTCGACATCGGCGGCTGCTGCCTCGTCACGGAGAAGCGCACGGACTCCGGCGGCGTCCATCGCGTACAGATACGCGTCAGCCGCGATGACGAAGCCTGGCGGAACGGGGAGTCCCGCGGCCGTGAGCTCGCCCAGGTTGGCTCCCTTGCCGCCCGCGATGGGCGTGTCGTCGCGCCGAAGGTCTCGGAACCACACGATGCTCGCCAAGGCCTGCCTTTGTTCGGGGGTCCGCTCGGTACGCGTTGATCGTGCGCCCAAGTGGCCTGACGGGGCCAGGGCCGGAGGTCCCTCCCGAGGGTTTCGGATCTCGTCCCGAAGGCGGAGAATGAGGCCATGGCTACGCCTGCAGGCTCGGTGATACAGGGCGGACCCGGCGATGCCGGGGTTCGTCGGCGCGTCGCGGGGCGGGTCTCGGGCCCCGTGCTGTTCGTGGCATTGGCCGTGGGTGGGCTCGTCGCGGGTGCGGTGCTCTGGGCCGCCGATGCGTCGGACGGCGCCGAGTTGGCGTGGGCGCTCACCACCGTCATGGGCATCGGCCCGGCTGTCGTGTGGGTGCTGGTGAGCCTTCGGCGCCGCCGGCCCGGCGTGGACCTCATCGCCGTGCTCGCGCTGGTCGGTGCGCTGGCCGTGGAGGAGTTCTTCGCCGGCGCGGTGATCACGGTGATGCTCGCGACCGGCCGGCTGCTCGAGGCGCTGGCCTCGGCGCGAGCCGACCGCGAGCTGCGCGCCCTGCTGGATCGCGCCCCCCGCACCGTGCACCGCTACGAGGGGTCCGAGCTGACGACGCCGCCGCTCGACGCGGTGCGGCCCGGCGACCGGTTGCTGATCCGCCCGGGCGAGGTCGTCCCGGTCGACGGGCGCGTCGAGGGGGACGACGAGGCCGTGCTCGACGAGTCTGCGCTCACCGGCGAAGCGCTGCCGGTGTCGCGACCGGTGGGTGACGCGGTCCGCAGCGGCGTCGTGAACGCCGGTGCGCCGTTCGATCTGCGTGTCACGACCACCGCCGAGGAGAGCACCTACGCCGGCATCATCCGGATGGTCGAATCGGCGCGCGCCCAACAGGCACCGTTCGCACGGCTCGCCGATCGGTACGCCGTCGCGTTCGTTCCCCTGACATTGGTCGTCGCCTCGGTGGCGTGGCTGGTGTCGGGCGATGCGGTGCGCGCCGTCGCGGTGTTGGTGGTCGCGACCCCATGCCCGCTGATCCTCGCGGCACCCGTCGCGGTCGTCGCGGGCATGTCGCGCATGGCCGGCCGCGGCGTGATCGTGAAGGGTGGCGGCGCACTCGAGCGCCTCGCCGGGGGCAGAGTGCTGCTCTTCGACAAGACCGGGACGATCACGCAGGGCCGACCGACCGTGGCTGAGGTCGTCGCGGCCGGCGAGGCGGTGTCGGCCGAGGAGGCGCTGCGCCTCGCGGCCTCGCTCGAGCAGGTGTCGCCCCACGTGCTGGCATCCGCGATCGTGCGCGACGCGCGTGCTCGCGGCCTGGATCTCGCGCTCCCCAGCGACGTCGACGAAGTTCCGGGGCGGGGGGTGCGCGGCGAGGTCGACGGAAGCGCGGTCGCGGTGGGGCGGGCCGACTGGGTCGCTGTCGACGGAAACGAGACGTGGGTCCGTTCGGCCCGGCGGCGGGCCGAGCTCGATGGGTCCATCGCCGTCTTCGTCGGCATCCACGGCGCGCTCGCCGCCAGCCTGCTGCTCGACGACCCGGTGCGCGCCGACGCGGCCCGCACGATCCGTGCGCTGCGACAGGCGGGGATCGGTCGGGTCGTGATGGTCACCGGTGATCGCGCCGAGGTCGCCGAGTCGGTCGCGGCCGTGTGCGACATCGACGAGGTGCTTGCCGAGCGCTCTCCTGCCGACAAGGTCGAGGCGGTCCAGTTCGAACGTCGCAACGGTTCCACGATCATGGTCGGCGACGGCATCAACGACGCGCCGGCCCTCGCCGCGGCCGACGTCGGCGTCGCCATCGGTGCTCGGGGTTCCACCGCCTCGTCGGAGGCCGCGGACGTCGTGCTCACCGTCGATCGGCTCGACCGGCTCGGCGACGCGATCCGCATCGCCCAGCGGGCACTGCGGATCGCGCGCCAGAGCGTGGTGGTCGGGATGGGGCTGTCGCTCGTGGCGATGGGTTTCGCCGCGGCGGGATTCCTGCCCCCGGCCGTCGGTGCCCTCCTGCAGGAAGGCATCGACATCGCGGTGATCCTCAACGCACTGCGCGTGCTCGTCGGAGGACAGGAGCAGCTCCGCCTCGGTGACGATGACGCGGCGCTGAGCCGACGCTTCGTGGCGGAGCATCAGCACCTGCGCGCCGAGCTCGAGGGCATCCGTGACGCGGCCGATGCGCTCGGGATCGAATCGCCGACGGCGGCACTGCACCGGGTGCGGGGCGTGCACCTCTTCCTCGTCGACGACCTCCTGCCCCACGAGATGGCCGAAGACGCCGAGCTCTACCCGGTGCTCGACCGAGTCCTCGGCGGGCACGACGCGACGGGAACGATGAGCCGAACGCACGCCGAGATCGCGCACCTCGTCCGGCGGCTCGGCCGCCTCCTCGACGAGATGCCGTCTGACGGTCCCGACGAAGACGACATCGTCGAGCTACGCCGTGTGCTCTACGGGTTGCACGCGATCTTGCGCCTGCACTTCGCCCAGGAGGACGAGGGCTACTTCTCGTTGATCGACGACCCACCGAAACCGTGAGAGCAGGCGAGTCGCGCCGGTGCGCGACTTGGGTGCCTTGCGTGGTCTTCCCCGACTCCGATCTGCCGAAGCACGCGAGCGAACTGCGGTTGACCGAACCGCGCGACAACGCCCCGCTCATGACCGACGGCCACTCCCCTGCTTGATCGCGACCCGGAAGAGCTCCTCGGGCTCGACCGCGAGCACGAGCAGCAGGTGCTCCAGATGTCGGCGATCGGCAGCTCGTGGTGCGCGCCGCTACTTCGCGATTCGCCCGTCCCTGGGCATCACGACCAGATGGCGTCCTCTGCGGCCTGGTCGCTGTTCTCGTCGGTGCGGGCGATCTTGTCGCCCTCGACCCTGAAATCGAGGGTCGTGGTCACGTCGAGCTTCTTGTCGCCGCGCTTGGCCGTGGACCGCTGCTTCGCGACCACCGCGTCCTGACCCTTGTGCTCGCCCGACGTCAGGTTGTTCACCGGCACGTGGCGAAGATCCTGGCTCACGCGTTGGCGCGGTGACGGTGGCGGTGCGACGCCGTCAGCGGGACCGGTGTGGACTCGCTCGCTCCGTGCACGAAGCGCAGCACGACGAGGAACCCGATGACGGCGAGGAACGCGTCGACACGGAACGCCACGCTGATCCCCTCGCTCAGGGTGTCCTGGGACGCGACGATCGCAGTGTTGAGCCCGAGCCCGACCGCCCCGCCGGCGATCTGGCACATGTAGATGATCCCGCCGGCGAGGCTCGAGCGCGACGGATCGAGCGCGGTCACCCCCACCGTCGTGATCGACGAGTAGAAGAGCCCGACGCCGATGCCGAGGATGACCAGGCCGGGCACGAGGGACTCGTATGAGGAGTCGGCGTCGAGGAACGAGAGCACGAACATGCCGAGCGCCAGGGTGATGGCACCGGACGCGACGACGATCCGGGCCCCGAGGCGGTTGTACAGCGCCCCGGCCACGAACGACGTGACCGCGAACACGCCCATCATCGGCAGCAGCCCCTCGCCGGCGCCGAGCGCAGAGAAGCCGAGCACCTTCTCGAAGAACTGGGGGAGGTAGAGCAGGGCAGAGAAGAAGATCGCCGACATCAGCAGCACGGCCGCGCACGCGGCGGCGAACACGGGGTTGCGGAGCACGTCGCTCGGGACGAGCGCGGCCGAACCCCGCCCGCGCTCGACGAAGACGAACGACACGAGCGCCACGGCGGCGACCGCGAAGAGGATGAGGATCTCCGCGGTCGCGAAGCCGATGTCGGGACCTTCGTCGAGCGCGACGAGCAATGCGACCAGCCCGAGAGAAAGGACGGCGATGCCGCGGTAGTCGATCCGATGCTCGGCGGCCTCGGCGCGGGTCTCGGTGACCTTGAGCTGAGTGACGATCATGGCGAAGGCCGTCACCGGGAGATTGATGAAGAACACCCACCGCCAACTGAACTCGTCGGTGAGCACGCCACCGAGCAGCGGCCCGACCGCGTTGCCGAGCCCGGCCACGCCGAGGATGAGCCCGCCGGCGAGCCCGGCCTTGTCCTCGGGGAGCAGCCCGTACGTCATGCCGAGGATCGCGGGCCACATGAGCGCGCCGCCCACGCCCATCAGCGCGCGCGCCGCGATGAGCAGCTCGACGGTGGGCATGAGCCCGCTCGCGAGGGAGAAGACCGCGAAGATCGTGGCGCCGATCATGAACATCCGCTTTCGCCCGTAGAGGTCGGCGAGCCGACCGCCGGGGACGATGAGCACGCCGAACACGAGCGCATAGCCGTTGATCACCCACTGCGCACTCGTAAGCGACGTGCCGAGGTCCTGCTCGATGTTGGGGATGGCCACGCTCAACGCGGTGAAGTCGTTGGCGATCACGAAGACGCCGAGCGCCATCGCTATGAGCGCGAGCCACGTGCCCCGCTCGATCTTCTCCCCCGGCTCGCTCACCGGTTCCGGCATGTACCCCCCCTCCGCGATCGACGAAGTCTGCCTCAGAGGTGGTACAGCGTTGCGGCGGTGCCGCCCAGGATCTTGTTGCGCGTCGTCTCGCTCAGCTCGTGCATGTTGGCGTGGGCGCTGGTGAGGGGATCCGGGTAGAGGCACGTCGGGTGCGGGAAGTCGGTCTCGAACATGATGTTGTCCTCGCCGACGGCGGCGACGAGCGTCGGGAGGTTCGTGCGTTCGAACCACGTCGTCGCGTACATCTGACGCTTGAAGTACCCCGACGGGGACAGCGAGAGCCGCTCCTTGAGCTTCGGAGCGTTCTCGTCCATCTCGTAGTCGAGCGCCTCGAGGATGAACGGGATCCACCCCGCGCCGCTCTCCACTGAGACGATCTTCAGCGTCGGGAAGCGCTCGAGCATGCCCGAGCAGATGATGTTGACCACGACCCGACTGTTCCCGACGAACAGCAGTGTGCCGCCGATCGCGAGCGCGGTGTCCTCGTCGTGGGATGGCCACGGGTAGTTCCCGAAGAACGTCATCGTGGTGAGGCTCGCGCCGATGTGGAAGTGCACGGGCAGCTCGAGGTCGCTGCACACCTCCCAGAGTGCGTCCCAGGCCCGATTCGCGAGATCGGGCGCGTCCTGGTCCTGGGGATCAGAGGTCATGTTCACGCCGCGCATGCCGAGACTCGCGGCGCGCTGCGCCTCGCGGACGCACGCGTCGACGTCCCACGCAGGAAGGATCGCCATCGGCAGGAGTCGATTGACCGACGCCGCCTGCATCTCCGCGTTCGCGTCGTTGTAGACCTGGAGGCAGAACAACCGGTGCTCCGCGTCCGGAACCGCCTCGGCGATGGCCTGGCCGCCGAGCCCCACGGAGTTCGGGAAGATGATCTGGGCGAAGATCCCCGCCTCGTCCATCATCTCTATACGCGCCACCGGGTCCCACGCGGCCTCGTGGATCCGGTCGATCTCCCACTCGTACAGCGCCTCGAACGACCGGCCCTTGTGGTTCTGCTTGTCGACGACACCACCGGCGCCGGCCCGGCCCATCACCGCGCCCTCGATCACCCAGCTCGCCTCGCCGTCCACGTCGGCGACGTGGGGCATGCGGTCCTTGAGTGCCGCCGGCACCCGGCTGGTCCACAAGTCATGGCGCTCGGTCAGGTGCGTGTCGGCGTCGACCACCCGCAGATCTGTTGGCCGCACCGCATCCAGCGTGCTCGTCATGAGGCCCCCCTCGACTCGTCGGCTCACCCGTGTCTCGCCGGTGGGCGAGGCGTCGGGCAGGATCACTGTACGGAGGATCGCGCGTGGCGGTCCACAGCCCGGGGGAGTGACCCAGATGGCAACGGCCGAGATCGACGGCACCCTGATCTCCTATGAGATCATCGGCGAGGGCGACCCCTGGGTGCTGACGCCCGGCGGACGGTTCAGCAAGGACGAGCCCGGGATCCGCGAGCTCGCGCTGGCGCTCGCCGAGCGAGGCAAGCAGGTGCTGATCTGGGACCGGCCCAATACGGGAGCATCCGACGTCTGCTTCCGCGGCGACTCCGAATCGGCGATGCAGGCGACGCACCTCGCGGGCCTCCTGCGCGAGCTCGACATGTCCCCTGCCGTCATCTTCGGCGGCTCGGGTGGCGCGCGTGTATCGCTGCTGACCGCCGCGCACCATCCCGACGTGGCCGCCGGCCTCGCCATGGTCTGGATCTCCGGCGGCGTCTACGGCCTGCTGCTCCTCGCCACCCACTACTGCGGCGAGTCGATCCGGGCGGCATGGCAGGACGGGATGGCGGCGGTCGTCGCGCTGCCCGAGTGGGCCGAAGTGCTCGAGCGCAACCCGCGCAACCGCGACCGCTTCCTGGCCCTCGACCCGCGGGAGTTCATCGCGACGCTCGAACGCTGGATGCTCGCGTACTGCCCGACCCCGGATCAGACGGTGCCGGGACTCCCCGACGCCGAATGCGCCGCGCTCGAAGTGCCCACCCTGATCTTCCGCAGCGGGAAGAGCGACCCGCACCACACCCGCGCGACATCGGAGCGCCTGCACGAGCTCATCCCCGGGTCCCGCCTCGTGGAACCCCCATGGGGTGACGACGAGTGGAAGCAGCGCGGCGCGGCCGCCCGCAACGGCACCGGCCACCTCTTCGAGCGCTGGCCGCTCCTCGCGCCGCAGTTGCTCGAGAAGGCGTAGCCGTTCGGCGCCGACACGCGGGGCTCTCAGCGGACCGGGGTCGACTGAGGACTCCGCTGCAGCTTCCAGAGCGCCGCTTCATCCTCCTCGCGTTGGGGTGAGGAGGCCGGGGCGGGGAGGGGAGCGTGATCTGAATCATGTGGCGCGACGGTGTGGCCTCATCCGGTGTCGGGGGGTGGTGCCCGGTCGGGGGGTGTGAGCCACCAGCCTGCTTGATGTGAGCCTTCGAGTCGGTAGTGCTTGTGGGTGATGAGGTCGTGGTGGTGGGCGCAGATGCGGACTTCGGTCTCGAGGGAGCTGATGCCGTGGTCGGTGACGCGGGTGGTGTGGTGGATCTCGAGGCCGTCGGTGGCGTGACAGCCTTCGATGCGAC